>JAFZDU010000049.1 GCA_017561025.1 Bacteroidales bacterium
ACGCATTCGATGCGTCCCTACAAAATCTTGTGGGACAATAAAACCTGTAGGGACACATCGAATGTGTCCTTATAGCTTTTGAATGCATTCGACGCTGCACTTGGACGCATTCGATGCGTCCCTACAAAATCATGCGGGACAAAAAATCTGTAGGGACACATCGAATGTGTCCTTATAGCTTTTGAATGCATTCGATGCTGCACTTGGACGCATTCGATGCGTCCCTACAAATCATACGGGACAATAAAATCTGTAGGAGGCCGTCTAACAACAAAAAGTTAGGCAGCCTCTTTTTTATTTATCATCCGCATTTTGAATAGCCGCAGTTTTTACAATGTTTGCAGCCATCTTCATATACTAGTGCTTCGCCGCATGTTGGGCAAACTTCTTTATCAACCTTAGTTCCATCAGGGATATAGCGTTTCAATGCGCGAGCGATACCGTTCTTCCATGCATTGATATTATCTTCGTCAACGCTTAAGTTTTGAATCAAAGTAACTACATTAGTGATTGGCATGCCATGACGTAAGATACCAGAGATTAACTTGGCGTAGTTCCAGAATTCTGGACTAAACGAACGTGAGAGTCCTTCTATAGTGACTTTATAACCTTGTTTGTCTTGGAACTGCAAGTCGTATCTTGATTTTCCTTCTTCACCTTTGTTCTTTGTAATCCATGCTGTTTCAACGAATGGAGGCAAATAGAAGTCATCTTGTTTACCGAGGAAGATTTCGTATGGCTTGTTATTAATCTTACCTACGAAAGCAATCCACTTTTCATAGTTATTTTGGAAACGAACGACGTCACATTCGAGAGTTTTAGGACGTACTGGAGAATGTGTCTCGATGATATCGTTTTCAGGGTTTTTCTTTTCTTCTTTTTTATTAGATACGAGAACGCCTGCGCGAGAGCCATCACGATAGATTGTCATTCCTTTACATCCGCATTCCCATGCTGTCTGATATATTTGGCTTACGAGTTCTTCTGTTGTCTCAGCAGGAACATTGACAGTCACGCTGATTGAGTGGTCGACCCATTTTTGCATTTCGCCTTGCATCTTGACTTTGTTAACCCAGTCGATGTCGTTAGCAGTAGCTTTATAATAAGGTGACTTGTTGATTACTTCTTGAAGTTTAGCATCGTCATAGTTCTTGACTTCATCCACATTATATCCATTGACTTCGAGCCAAGTGATAAATTTAGGGTGGAATACGTTATATTCTTCGAATGAGTTGCCGTCGTTATCTGTGAAAGTTACTCTTGAGTTTTTATCGTTAGGGTTGACTTTACGACGACGTTTGTAAGAAACCATGAACACAGGTTCGATACCTGATGTTGTTTGAGTACAGATACTTACTGTTCCTGTTGGAGCTATTGTAAGCATAGCGATGTTACGACGTCCGTACTTCACCATATCTTGGTAGAAGTTTTCATCCATTGCGCGGAGGCGGTTGATGAAAGGATTATTCTCTTCACGTTTAGCGTCGAACACTTCAAAAGCGCCACGTTCTTTAGCGAGGTTCACTGATGATTTGTATGCTTCGTAAGCGAGGAGTTTCTGTACTGATGTAGAGAATTCGATAGCTTCGTCAGATGCGTAGCGTTTGCCGAGAGCTGCGAGCATATCGCCTTCTGCTGTGATGCCTATACCTGTACGGCGACCTTGGAGAGCTTTCTTACGGATATTCTTCCAGAGGTCAACTTCACATCTCTTGACTTCGTCGCTTTCAGGGTCGGAATATACTTTTTCGAGTATAGCGTCTATCTTTTCTATTTCGAGGTCGATGATGTCATCCATCATTCTTTGAGCTATAGCAACGTGTTTTGCAAAGAGTTCTGCATTGAAACGAGCTTCTGCTGTGAAAGGATGTTCAACATAGCTGTAAAGGTTCATAGCGAGGAGACGGCAGCTATCGTAAGCGCACAATGGAATCTCGCCGCATGGGTTGGTGCTCAATGTCTTGAATCCGAGGTCGGCATAGCAGTCAGGGATAGATTCACGTGTGATGGTATCCCAGAAGAGCACACCTGGTTCGGCTGACTGCCAAGCGTTGTGGATGATCTTATCCCACAATTTCTTGGCGTCGATTTCTTTTGTATATTTTGGTGTATCTGAGTCGATAGGATATCTTTGTACGAAAGGCTTGCCTTCTTTGACAGCTTTCATGAATTCATCGCTGATACGGACAGAGACGTTAGCATTGGTGATGCGTCCTTGTTCCATCTTAGAGTCGATGAAGTCTTCTGAGTCAGGGTGATTGATGCTGATACTCATCATAAGAGCGCCGCGACGACCGTCTTGAGCCACTTCTTTTGTTGAGTTAGAATAACGTTCCATGAAAGGAACCACACCTGTTGAAGTGAGAGCGCAGTTTTTTACAGGGCTGCCTGCAGGACGGATATGTGAGAGGTCATGGCCAACGCCGCCACGACGTTTCATAAGCTGTACCTGTTCTTGGTCAATCTTCATGATAGCGCCGTATGAGTCAGAACTGCCGCCTGTACCGATAACGAAACAATTAGACAATGATGAAATCTGGAAGTCGTTGCCGATACCTGCCATAGGGCTTCCTTGTGGAACAATATATCTGAAGTTCTTGAGAACGTCAAATACTTCTTCTTCCGACATTGGGTTTGGATATCTTTTTTCAATACGTGCTATCTCAGCTGCGATACGATGATGCATATCGTCTGGTGTCAATTCGAAGATATTGCCGTCGCTGTCTTTCAAAGCGTATTTGTTCATCCATACGTCGGCAGCCAATTGGTCACCATTAAAATATTTTATTGTAGCCTCTTTAACTTCTTCAACAGAATATACTTTATACTCTTTTTGTTCCATTTTGTCTGAATTGTTTCCAGTATTTATATTTTCTATATCTTGCTGTTCAGGAGCATCATTTTTATTGTCATCCATCAAAATCTCATTATGAGTTTCTTCAACAGCAGATTTTTCCTCAAAATCCATCATTGAAAATAAATCTTGCATTTTATTTACTTTCTTACCCATTAGTTAAGTATTGATTTTAAACAGATTAAATAAAAAAAACTTGTAACTTCTCTCCCGTTTTTTCCGTTTGCTAAATTATAAAAAAGATAAATGACACGCAAGTAAATAGACAAAGTTTTTTTGTTTTTTTCAACAGATTTTTGTTGAATTTTTCAATATTTTTTTTGTTTTATTCTGTGGTTTGTTTCAATATTTTTCTTAAAATAGCACACTCATTAAAACGATAAGACTATGCTGAATATTAAATGTTTTACCTTTAATCCAATATGCGTTAACACCTATGTAATCTACAACGATTCAAAAGACTGCGTCATAGTAGATGCAGGAAACTGCAATACAAGAGAAGACAATATCCTATTCGACTTCATAGAGAAAAACCAGCTGAAGCCTATCATGATATTGAACACTCACGGCCATTTCGACCATATCCTAGGCAACTATTCCACAGCTGAGAAATACCAGATTCCATTGGCATCTCACCCTGACGGACTCGACTATTTCAAGAACGCATACGCCTATGCCACTTCATTCGGCATGATGTATGACAAGGACAAGACTTTATTCCCTACTATTGAACTTTACGAACACCAAATAATAAATATCGGCGACGACGAGCTAGAGGTGATTCACACTCCCGGCCACGCTCTCGGCTCCTGCTGTTTCTACTGCGAAGAGCAGGATTTCCTTATCACCGGCGACACATTATTCTGCCGTGGCATCGGACGCACCGACCTTCCTGGCGGATCCTACAGCCAGATCGTCGAGAGCATAAAATACAAATTGTACGAACTCCCTGATGAAACGGTATGCTACTGCGGTCATGGTCCAGAGACCACCATCGGAGACGAGAAGCACCACGGCATGATTATATAAATACAAAAAAATAAGGACTGCTCAGGCAGTCCTTACTTTTTATATAATTCCTGGAATTCTCATCCATTCTCTTCCTTCAGCACAGCATGCTTCAACTTCTGCCACTGTCTTTGGTATTGGACGACCGAGGACTCTGTTGCCGTCATTTGTAATCAACAAGTCGTCTTCAATGCGAATACCGCCGAAGTCTTTGAATGTTTCAAGCTTATCATAGTTGATGAATTCCTTATGTTTGCCTTCTGCTTTCCAGATGTCTATCAATGTTGGGATGAAATAGATTCCTGGCTCATCAGTAACCACCATTCCTGGTTTCAAGACCTTGCCGCAGCGTAATCCTTTGAATCCTTCTTTTGTTGAACGTGGAGTCTCTGCATCATAACCGACGTTGTTTTCGCCGAGACCTTCCATATCATGAACATCCATACCCATTGCGTGACCTAAGCCGTGAGGCATGAACAAATAATGAGCGCCAACAGCGAGAGCGTCATCAACATTGCCCTTCATCAAACCTACTGCATTCAAGCCTTCGATGATAGTGCGTACTGCGAGAGTATGCATGTCGAAATATCTGATGTAAGGACGTGTGTTCTTTACGACTTCCATATTAGCCTTCAACACAATATTATATATGTCGCTTTGACGTGAGTTGAACTTGCCGCCTACAGGGATAGTACGTGTAAAGTCGGATGCGTAGTAGTTCTTGGTCTCAGCACCTGCATCGCATACTACCATTCTTCCTTCTTGAAGTACGTTGTTATGATTGTGGTTGTGAAGTGTCTGACCATCCACGCTTAAGATGACTGGAAAAGAAACGCCGTAACCGTTTGATATTGCGATACCTTCAACGGCGCCTGCAATTTCTTGTTCAATAACGCCCGGCTTACACATCTTCATGGCTGTGGTGTGCATATAATATGCAGTGACAGCTGCCTTTTCCATATCTTCAATCTCGACTTCAGTCTTGATTTCGCGAAGCTTGACGACTTCTTGAATAAGTTCTTGGCTTACATATTTAGAAAGGCTGTCGATGTCGGTGTTGAACCATTTAGCAAGTTTTATCTTCATGTCACCGCGGTAAGGAGGAAGCATGTGTACTTGTCTGCCTTTGGCGATAGCGTCGCGGAGATATTCGCCGAAACCATTGATGTCGCGGGTTTGTTTCACAGCTATCATCTCGCCTTGTTCTGTAAGAGAAGGAAGGTTGCCACACCAGATGATGTCATCTATTGTAATTTCTCTACCGAAAAGAATTTCCTCGCCAGATTCGAAGTCGATGACACCGACCAAGTCAGGAGTGTCGAGACCGAAGAAATAAGCGAAGTTACTGTCTTGGCGATAGCGGTAAGTATTGTCAGGATAATTGAGAGAAGCCTCGTCGTTAGCAGGGAAGAATGCTATACCTTTGAGACCTGATTTTAATAAAGCGGCGCGACGGCCAGCGAAAACTTCTTTTGAAAACATAGTATATTCTTTTTAAGGACAACGGTCAACAGTCAACAGTCAACAGTCAACAGTCTTCGTCCACATTTATTAATTAATTCTTTAGCCGTTAGCCATTAGCCTTCAGCCATTTTTTGTTGCAACAAAGATAATGATTTTTATTGTTAAAATTTTCTTTTTTATCAAAAATCCCATTTAACACCCAAGCATGGATTGACGCATAATTTATTAGGATTGTTGAGTCCGCTGAAGTTGTATGACATCTCCACTTCGCCGCCGATGTTGAAGTTAGGACAGTTGAAGAATTGTCCCACGTTATACCAAATCTGTGGTTCTGTGATGAAACTGAATTGTGTGGTATATGGACCTAGGCAGCCAATCCATGAATTTTCTTCCCACCAGAAATCAGCGAAGCCGCAGAATCTCAAGCCTTTTACGTTGAAGATGTCTTGCATTCCCCAAACGACAGAGAACTGCAAAGGGATTTGCTGGTTTTTATTAACGATTGTCTTATACAACGCTGCCACTGTCAATGTGTTTCTGTAATCTTCTGAATGGAAGAAATATTCAGCACCGAACATCCAGGTATTGTTGATGTTATAGCCGAATCCGCCAGGAATAACACCGAGGCCGCCAGCATATTCAACGTGCGCGCTTAAATTCTTGAGTTTAGTATTTTGCCAGAAATTCAAAGCACGTTCGATTTCCATATATGTTCCCATCATGCCGTAGTTGTTAGGATGGTTCTTTCCATTATGATAAAAATCCACGAAGAAGAAAGTGCCGCCCCATTTGTCGGCTTTATACATCTCGAACGTAGTTGTAATGTATTGACGTTCTTCGCCGAAGTCATACATAACTTGAAGGTTCTGTGCCTTTGCTGCAAAACCTAATCCCATGAAAACCATGAGAACCAAAATTGTTAATGTCTTTTTCATGATGTTAAAGTTTTAGTTATTTTTTAATGTCACAACCAATTGCCAATAATTTTCAATTTTCAGATTTTAATTTTCAATTCACATGAGACGCATCAATTACATATTGTTTATTTTTTATGGTGTAATTTGATACCTCTATATTGGACGCGATAAATCACGTCCCTACAATTCCTAATTCCTAACTCCTCATTGCGTTTTCAATTTCCTCCACTTCGATTGGAAGTCCTTCGAAGAGGTTGACAGGTTCGCTCTCTGTGATGAGCAAGTCGTTTTCTATTCTAATGCCTATTCCTTCTTCTCTGATATAAAGTCCTGGTTCGCAGGTGAGTATCATTCCTGGCTTGAAAGGCTCGTACTTATCAACGCTGTCATGGACGTCGAGGCCTATATGATGCGCCATTCCATGCATGAGATATTTACGATACATAGGTGCGGCAGGATCTTGGTTTTTGACGTCGTCTTCGGTGAAGAGACCGAGTTTTATCATCTCTTTCTCCATCAGTTTGTATGTTGTCTGGTTCACCTCGTCGATGGTTCCGCCCACCTTATACAATTTAGTTATCTCTTTCATGACTCGCAGCACTGCGTTATAGCAGTCTTTTTGTCTCGAAGTGAATTTGCCGTTGATTGGTATTGTACGGCTTAAGTCGGAGGAATAGTTTTTATATTCGCAGCCTATGTCGAAGAGGATCAAGTCGCCGTCTTTCAAGATACTGTTGTTTGCAGAATAATGCAGGCAACAGGCGTTTTTTCCAGCAGCAACAATAGGATAATAAGCGTGGCCGTTGGCGCCATTATATTTAAAGATATATTCAATCTCTGCTTGTACTTGATATTCATTAAGCTCAGGTTTCACTGTCTCCAAGCAGCGACGGAAGGCTTTTGAGGTGATGTCGCATGCCTGTTGTGTCACCTCTATTTCTTCCTGCGACTTAATCATACGCAGTCTATTTAATATAGGTGCTGAGCGCTCGAACTTATGCAGAGGGAACTTATCCTTCATCTCCTCGAGAAAGCGCTGTTGTATGGTAACGACCTTACATTCATAGCGAGGATATTCGTAAGTGTTGAGATAAATGGTGCTACATGAAAAAGCTATGTCTTGAAGCACTGTATTGAAACTGTCGGAATACATCACATTGCTTACTCCTGAAATCTTTGAAGCCTCCTTAGAGTCAATCATTTCGCCGCGCCATATCACCTTGCTTTCGCTATAAGGTTCCACGAAGAGAATCTCGCGCATTGCAGGATTAGGATGGTCTGGGCATATTATAAGATATGCGCAGTCGCGGTCGATGCCGGTGAGATAGAAGAAATCCGACTGCTGACGATAAGGATAGAACTGGTCGCCATTACGAGGCATCTCTTCATTGGCGCAAAATACTGCCATGGAATTCTTAGAAAGCTTTTCAGCAAAATTCTTTCTGTTTCTAATAAAAAGACTGTTGTTTATTTTATCGTTCATATATTTACATTATTAATTATGAAGAAAAAATCAATTTTTCATCATAAAATTTTCGATGCTCAAAAGTATAAAAAAACCTCAAAACGCAGAAATAATTTTAGGTGATTTCTATAAATTGCTTTTCTAATATTTTCAAACTTGGAATTTATAGAAGTCACCTTTGTAAAAAAAAAAGCCAAAGATTATAAAACCTTTAGCCTTTTGTCATTAGTCTTTCTCTCGGTCGCTGAGCTTGTCGAAGCGCCGACAGTTGTGCCTTCGACGGGCTCAGGCACCATGCACGTAGTCTTTTATCATTAGTCGATTATAAAATCTTGAAACCTAATGTCACGGTGAAGATATTTTGTTTTGTGTTGTCACCAATTTCAAATTCGCCAACACCAGGAACTTCTATTTCATCATCGAAAGTCTCTGTCAAACCGAGGCTGTAGTTGACGTCCAAAGTGAATTTCCAAAGGTCGACACCGAGGTTCAAAGCACCGCCGATAGTCATATCTTCAGTTACATCATCTGCTACATAAGGAACATTTTCACCGTTCATTGAATAACTTGCCTTACCTATCGCAAAATAGAAAACAGGACCTATGTTAGCTCTCATTTTAATAAGTGGTATGTCAACAAACTGATAACCGAGCAACACTGGCATAGCCAAATTACTTTGATTGATAGTGAATGTTGGATTAGGAATAGGATTATTCAAGCCCCAGTTATTACCTGTTAAATTAACATCAAACATCTTTCCTGATTTATAATATAACAATTCAGGTTGAAGTATAACATTCTTAATTGTGAGACGAGCGAAGACGCCGAATGCCATATTACCTTTAAAATCAGATTTGATAGTTTGTTTATCAGTGGATAATTTTGTTGTTTGATAACCCACTTTTGGACCGAATGTAATCGGAGAAATTTGTGCGTTAACAGCTGTAGCAACAAACAATGCTACGAATAACAATAATACTTTTTTCATGTTGTATAGTTTTAGTTTGTTAATAATTAGTTCACAAAAATAATATTTTTTTCAGATAAAAATTATTTTTAAATGATTTTAAAAAAAATTGTAATTTTAACAATTCAAATTTTAAGAATATGAAGAAAATATTTATGACATTATTTGTCATTATTGCAATGACAATCAATGCTTCGGCACAATACAAACCATTTCAATTCGGATTGAAGGTCGAGCCTGGAGTAGGTTGGGCAAAACTAAACTCAGAGCATCTTAGCAACAACAAATCCAAAATCAATTTCAACTGGGGTTTTGTAGGCAATTTCTATTTCGTTGAGAATTACGGCTTGTCAACTGGTTTCAACGTGAAATTCATGAACAACGAATATTCTTTTACAGACAACAGGCCAGAAGCCAATGCTAACAGCACCATCACCCGTACCATAAAAAACCAATATCTTGAAATCCCTTTGGGTCTTACAATGCGTACTGAGAAAATTGGCGATTTAAGAATCTTGGGCAATGTCGGCTACGGAATGGGATTCTTGCTGAACACCAACGAAAAAAATTACGACATCAACAAAGAAGAAGTCCTGATGGAAACAAAATACAACAAACTACGCCACGCCCTCATCGTGAAATTAGGCGTCGAATATTATGTCCATAAGGCAAGCTGTCTGACAGCAGCACTCGTATTTAACAATAATTTTGCAAACATATATAAAGACAATCAACAAGATGTGTTGTTAAACAATATGTGTCTGGAGATTGGTTTTATGTTTTAATTTTTTGAAAGATGAAAATAACGTTAGCTCAGATAAATTTCATTGTCGGCGACATTGAAGGCAATAAAGAAAAGATAATCGCTGCTGCACAACAGTCGAAGGGTTCTTCCTTAGTGGTTTTCTCCGAATTATCATTATGCGGCTTCCCTCCTTTCAACATGCTGGCTTATAACGACTTCATCGACAGATGCGAGAAAGCCATCGATGAGATTGCAGAGAGATGCGACACCATTCCATTATTGATAGGCGCTCCAGTGAGAAACACCACAGGAAAAGGCAAGCCTCTCTTCAACGCCGCAGTATTCTTGCATCAGGGTAAACGTCAGATCTTCAAGAAGAAAAACGTGAACTCAGAATATTTCGAGCCTGCTGACGAAACCAACATCTTACAGCTCGGTTGCATGAAAATAGCCGTCACCATTGGAGAAGACCTTTATAATATAGGTGAGGACGAATTCCTCATGATAAATCGCGTAGACGACTTTGAAGAAAAGCCAGAGATTATAGTCAACATAGCAGCCGACCGTTTCGACTACCAACGTGCCGCCAAGAGAAGAGAGATCTTAAGGATGACAGCCCTCAAACATGAGATACCTCTTATTTATGTAAATCAAGTGGGCGGAAACGCCAACCTCATATACGACGGTGGTTCCATGGTGTTCGGATATATGGGCTACGTCATCAAAAGCCTTCCTTTCTTCCAAGAGGAAGTATCCACATTCGACTGTGAGCTTTTCATCTCCATGAAGAGAGAAGACAAGCAAGTCATCCCAGAAAAGATGGAGCTCATCCACGACGCTCTCGTTCTTGGCATACGCGACTTCTTCCAAAAACAAGGATTCAAGAAAGCCATCCTCGGATTGTCGGGAGGCCTCGACTCAGCATTGGTCATAGCATTAGCTGCCAAGGCATTAGGAGCAGAGAACGTATTAGGTATCTTGATGCCATCTCAGTTCTCAAGCGACCACTCCGTCAGCGATGCCATAGCATCGGCAGAGAACCTAGGATGTCCTTATCATATAGTGCCAATCAAACCTGCTTTCGACACCTTCGATGAAATGCTGAAGCCTATCTTCAACGACATGCCTTTCGACGTGACAGAAGAAAACATACAGGCAAGAAGCAGAGGACTCATAGTGATGGCGATATCAAATAAATTCGGCAATATCTTGTTGAACACCAGCAACAAAAGCGAGGCGTCTGTCGGTTACGGAACATTATATGGCGACCTCTGCGGAAGCCTCTCCGTCATCGGCGACATCTACAAGACCGAAGCTTTCGAGTTGTGCCGTTACATCAACCGCGACAAGGAGATAATACCTTGGCATACAATCAACAAACCACCATCAGCAGAGTTACGTCCTGGACAACAAGACACCGACAGTCTGCCAGACTATCCAGTTTTAGACGCGATATTATATCAACACATAGAATGTAACAAATCAGCCAGCGAACTCATAGCTCAAGGTCATGACGAAGCATTGGTCAACAAGGTTGTAAGGATGGTTTACAGAAACGACTTCAAACGTTTCCAGCTAGCTCCTGTGTTGGCAGTGTCGCCTAAGCCATTTGCCATGAGAGAGATGCCTATTGTAAAGAAGTAAGGAGAGGTGCAACACAGAACTTTAAATATTGAAGAAGACGAACGAAAGCGCAACGAGCGTTACATCATGATGACGCAGGCTCCTATCAAGAGGCTAGTTCTCAAGATGTCGGGACCTACTATCATAAGTATGCTGGTCACTTCGTTATACAACATCATCGATGCTGCTTTCGTGGGACATATCAGCACTGAAGCTGCAGCAGCGGTAGGTGTGTCGTTCGCGTATATGACCTTCATCAACGCCTTCGGTTTCTTCTTCGGACATGGTTCTGGCAACTTCATCTCACAGGCATTAGGCGCTAAAAAATACTCCGACGCCGAAAGAATGGCAGCGACAGGATTCCTGTCGCCATTCATCTTAGGAGCCATAGCAGGAATATTAGGACTTATATTCCGGACTCCTCTGTCGAAGGCGATAGGTGCTACACCAGATATCCTCTCATTGTCAAACGAATACCTCTTCTACATCCTGATAGCAACGCCTTTCATGATGTCGGCATTGGCTCTGAACAGCCAGCTGCGACTGCAAGGCAACGCCAACTACGCCATGATAGGAATCACGTCGGGAGCTGTGCTCAACATCATATTGGATGCCATCTTTATCTTGGGATTAAAGATGGACGTAACTGGCGCGTCGTTAGCCACTTGCATAAGTCAGATCGTCAGCTGGATGATATTGCTGGCAGGCACTTTCAAAGGTGGCAACGTACATATAAAACTGAAAAACTTCTCCCCTAACCTAGAACATTACAAAAAGATATTAGACGGCGGACTACCATCATTATGTCGTCAGGCGCTGGCATGTACAGCGACGATATGCCTCAACCACTCGGCAGCGATATACGCCACAGCAGGCAACGAAGCTTCCACCATCGCGGCATTCTCCATAGTATCGAGATGCATGATGTTCGCATTCTCCATAGTGCTAGGCATAGGACAAGGGTTCCAGCCGATATGCGGATTCAACTACGGAGCCAAGTTATATGGAAGAGTAAGAGAGTCATACACTTTCACCATGAGCATCATGACATTGTTCCTGCTCATTTCCGGAACATTAGGATATATCTTCGCGCCACATATCATCAGTTTCTTCAGAAGCGAAGACCAGGTGCTCATCGAGATTGGAAGCAGAGTGCTGAGATGGCAATGCATCGCCTTCCCTCTCATCGGATTGTCAACATCGACAAACATGCTTTTGCAGACCATCCGAAAGACATTACCAGCCACAATATTATCGATGTGCCGTCAGGGAATATTCTTCCTGCCAATATTATACATCGCACCACGATTTCTTGGCTTACAAGGCGTTGAGATGACACAGGCCTTGGCAGACGTCATGACATTCTTATTAGCTATACCAATTGCGATAAGAGTCTATAGAAAATTGTCAGCTATCGGAGGTTAAGGCGCCAAAGGTGCGACAGTTCCCAGACAGGTATGGAGAGCGTCAGCGGAATCCCTGCCTATGGTCTGTCGTTACTTCGGGACCATTTAAATTGAAAGTTTCTCGCAAAGGTGCAAAGTGTCGCAAAGTAGTTCTCTGCGTTGCTCTGCGTCTTTGCGAGTAGGGAAAAGTCGCAAAGTCTGTCGTCCCTTCGGGACCATTTTAGGTTCAACGGTTCTTAGTTCAAAGTTCAATGGTTCTTAGTTCAATGGTTTTCCCTCTCAACCCTCTAATTCCTCTAGTCTCTCTAGTCCTTCTAAAAAAACTTTCGCCTTTTGTCTTTCGTCTTTAGACAATTTTTATTATATTTGCAAGTTCTACACTTATACTAAATAAATATATATAATATTATCTTTTATGAACGATAACAACAACAATAAAGGCAATAACAGACAAGGATATAAAAAGAAATTTTATCCAAAGAAAAAATGGAACAACAACAAGAACAGAAACCATAACGAGCCTAATAATCAAGCTGAAGAAGAACTTCTTGAAGATGAATTAGTTGAAAATGTCGAATTGACAGAAGAAACATCTGTTGATACCGAAACCCTTGACGCTACCGAAGAAGTTGCTGCCAACGATGCTGTCGCTGAGAACGAAGAAAAGACAGCTGAACCTGCACAAGAAAAGACAGCGGCACCAGCCAAGAAATTTGTCAAGGAAGTAGAAGACGAGAAAGAAGACTTCAACAAGCCAGAAGACATCAACGAAGAATATCTCAAGATAGAATGGCCACTTCACGACAATATGAAACTGTCGACCGACTTCCACAGAGGATGCCGTCTTAAAGCAGAAGAATATTCAGTAGGTTCAAACGTATTGCGTCATAGCCAATGCAAACTAGATAGCTTCAACTGGTTAAAAGACTATCACGAGACAGCATACGAAGGAGATTTGCTGGTCGCAGAAATTCGTTTCAAGAACGACAGAAAAGACTTCTACAGCTATCCATCAGAATTGGAACTGATTGAAGGCGAACTAGTAGCCGTCGAGACAGCAATAGGCCACGACATAGGCATAGTCACAATGGTAGGTCATTTAGTCGACAGACAAAGAAAACGTAAAGGCAGCAACTGTCCTGTCAGCGAATTGAAAAAAGTATACCGCAGAGCACGCATCGCCGACGTGGAGAAATTCCTCGAATCAACAAGACAAGAAGAACGCACTTTATATCGCAGCCGCGAGATTGCTCTCAACCTCAACCTTGACATGAAACTCAACGACATCGAATATCAAGGCGACAGAACAAAGGCTATATTCTATTACACCGCCGACGGTCGTGTCGACTTCCGCGAGCTCATCAAGAAACTAGCTGAAGAGTTCCATATCAGAGTGGAGATGCGTCAGATAGGCTTCCGTCAGGAGTCAGCCAAACTCGGAGGCATAGGCTCATGCGGCCGTGAATTATGCTGCAGCTCATGGATCACCAACTTCCAATCTGTGACAACCAACGTGGCAAGAATACAACAGCTCTCTCCTAACCCACAGAAACTTGCTGGTCAGTGCGGCAAACTCAAATGCTGCCTCAACTACGAATACGACACATACGTAGATGCTCTTAAGTCATTTCCTGACAACCATATCAACCTCAAGACAAAGAAAGGCGAGGCATTCTACCAAAAGAGCGATATCTTCAAAGGACTTATGTGGTATTCTTACGTCTTCGACAGAGGCAATATGCTGGCAATACCTGCTGAGAAAGTCAAGGAAATCATCGAAATGAACAACAAAGGCAAGTTCCCAGAACAACTGGAAGACTACGCATTCAGCAAGGAACAACGTAATACAGAATACGGCGAAGAAGGTCACAATGTCGATTTAAGCAAGCTCGAATAGCATGAGAAATATCTTGAAATATATATTGATATTATTGGTTATGGTAGTCGTCGCTTCATGCGGAAACAGAAACGTCATCTTCGACGAGAGCATGATAATCAACAATGCTTCATGGAACAACGATGACCTTCCTTATTTCGATGTCAAGGTAGAAGACACATTGTCGACTTACGCTTTCTATCTCAACATCAGACATCTGGAGAACTATCGTTACAGTAATTTCTATATGTTCTTGCACTCCACTTTCCCTAACGGCAACCAGACTCACGACACCATCGAATGTATCTTGGCTTACGCCGACGGACGATGGGTCGGCGACGGAAGCGGAAGCATGAGAGCCTCAAAGATATTATTGAACGACAACTTAAGATTCCCTCTCAAAGGCAGCTATCATTTCGAGATAGAACAAGCCATGAGAGAAGATATTCTCGAAGGCATCACCGATATAGGAATATGCTTTGAGAAAGTTGAAAATTGAAAAGCTAATTCAAAATAATTCTAGAGTTCTAAAATTCTAAAAAATGGCTGAGGTTAAAAAAGAAATTAAAGATAAAAAGAAGAAAAACGCTAAGACAAACGAGAAAGGCATCCGCTGGTATCTGGTAGTTTTATGGTCGATGTTCGTCATTGGCGTGACATGCGTTTTTGGATTGTTTTATGGTATCGGTCACGAATGGTTCGGCGACATGCCAACCTTCGAGGAGCTGGAGAACCCATCTACCAATCTTGCGACAGAGATTATATCTGCCGACGGCAAGATTCTCGGAACATATTATATCGAGAACCGTTCCAACGTCAGTTACAACGAGTTGTCTCCTCATCTCGTCAACGCTCTTCTGGCTATTGAAGACATCAGATTCTACGAACACTCAGGCATCGACCAGAGAGCTTTGTTGCGTGTTATCTTCGGCATCGCCACTGGCAACGACAAAGGAGGCGGCAGTACCTTGACACAACAGCTAGCAAAGAACCTCTTCCCTCGCAGCGAGAACCTCAGCACACCACAGCTCGTCATACGTAAGTTCCAGGAATGGGTGACAGCGACAAAGCTGGAATACAACTACTCCAAAGACGAGATCATCGCCATGTATCTCAACACCGTTTTCTACGGACATAACGCATACGGCATCAAGAAGGCTTCAGAGACATTCTTCAACGTCGACCCTATAGACTTGAACATAGAACAGGCTGCTTTCCTAGCAGGCGTCGTCAATGCCCCATCACGCTACAGCCCTATAAGATATCCAGAGAGAGCCATGACACGCCGCAACCTCGTCATCAGCCAGATGGCAACATACGGATTCATCACTCCTCAAGAACGCGACTCCATCTCACAGATTCCTATCGACATGTCGGAGTTCGGCATCTTGGATCATAACAGCGGACAAGCCACATACCTTCGTGAATATCTCAGAGGGGTGTTAGGCGAATGGGCCAAGACAAAAACCAAAGCCGACGGAACACCATACAACATCTACAAAGACGGCTTGAAGATATATACCACCATCGACTCAAGAATGCAGCGTTATGCAGAAGAAGCAGTGAGAGAACATCTCGCTCTTGACTTGCAGCCATCATTCGAAAGACACTGGAAAGGCTATACCAATGCCCCATTCTCTCTTGAAAAAGAAGAGGTGGAAAGCCTTATGGAACTCTCCATGAAACGTTCGGAACGCTACCGCGTGATGAAGAACGCAGGCATCAGCATAGATTCTATCAGAAAGAGTTTCAACACACCAGCTAAGATGACCGTCTTCTCATGGAACGGCCCTATCGACACGGTGATGACACCTATGGACTCTATGCGTTATTATAAGTCATTCCTTCAGTCATCGTTGATGTCTATCGAGTCGCATACCGGACATGTGAAGGCTTACGTAGGCGGCATCGACTATAGATTCTTCAAATATGACCATGTGACACAGGCTCGCCGCCAAGTGGGTTCTACCTTCAAACCATTCCTCTACTCTTTGGCGATGCAGGAAGGAGAATACACACCATGTACCACAGTGCCTAACATCAGCTACAGCATAGAGATGCCTGACGGCAAGTTCTGGGAACCACGCGACGCTGGCAAGACCAAGTTCGGAGAAGAAGTGACTTTGAAATGGGCCTTGGCACACTCCAACAACAGAATTTCCACCTACCTAATGAAACGCTTCGGACCTGAGGCTGTGATACAGATGGCTCGCCGTATGGGTGTCACCTCTCCTATCGACGCAGTGCCTTCTATATGCCTCGGCGTTTGCGACTTGTCATTGTATGAGATGGTAGGTGCGATGAACACATTCGCTAACAGAGGAGTCTACATCAAGCCTATGTTCATAACCAAGATAGAAGACAAAAACGGCAACGTCATAGAATATTTCGATACAGAACAGGTAGAAGCTATGGATGACGTGACAGCATATAAGATGATTGAACTTATGAAAGGCGTGGTGCAAAGCGGCACTGGTATACGTCTTAAATATAAATACGGATTGAGAAATCCTATCGCTGGCAAGACAGGTACCACACAGAACCAAAGCGACGGCTGGTTCATGGGCATCACTCCTGACCTTACCACTGGTATATGGACAGGCGCCGAGGACAGAGCCGTCCACTTCAGGACGATAGCCCTCGGTCAGGGTTCCAACATGGCATTGCCTGTATGGGCTATATATATGAAGAAGATATATGCCGACAGCACACTCAACATAAGCCAAGGCGACTTCGACAAACCGCTCAGCGACGTAGCATTGGAATTCGACTGCGAACTTTATGAACAAGAGCAAAGTCAGAAAAACACAGTAGCAGCAGAGGAGGAAGAATTTTAATTAAAATTCAAAATCTCAGAAACTCATAAACTCAAAATGTTTCAAAGATTTTGAATATAAGTGTAACAATATATACATTTAAGTATATAAGAATAAAAAATGATTATGAACAACTCTGAGATTCTGAGTTTTTGAATTTCTGAGTTTTAAAAAATAAAAAGTTATGGCATCAAATTTCGTCGATTATGTAAAGGTCTTCTGTCGTTCAGGTAATGGCGGAGGCGGTTCAATGCACTTTCATCGTGCTAAATATGTTCCTAAAGGCGGTCCTGACGGAGGCGACGGCGGTAAAGGAGGCGACGTCATCATGAGAGGCAACGCTCAGTTGTGGACATTATTACACCTTCGTTACACCAAACACCTTTTCGCTGAAGACGGAGGTCATGGCGGCGATGCATTACGTACTGGTGCCAATGGTAAAAACATCTATATTGATGTGCCTATCGGAACAATAGCTTACGACGCTGAGACACGCGAACCTCTTGGCGAGATATCTGAAGACAAACAAGAGATTGTCATCATGAAAGGTGGCCGCGGCGGCAAAGGCAACGCATTCTTCAAGTCAGCAACAATGCAGGCTCCTAAATTCGCACAGCCAGGCGAGCCTTGCCAAGAAGGATGGATCATCATCGAGCTGAAACTCCTCGCCGACGTAGGTCTCGTAGGTTTCCCTAATGCAGGAAAATCAACATTGCTCTCAGTGGTGTCAGCAGCTAAACCTGAGATAGCCGACTATCCTTTCACAACATTGACACCTAACCTCGGCATCGTGCCTTATTATGATATGAAGTCATTCATCATGGCCGACATCCCTGGCATCATCGAAGGCGCCGCTGAAGGAAAAGGTCTCGGACTCCGTTTCTTGCGTCACATAGAACGTAACTCCATATTATTGTTCATGGTGGCAGGCGACAGCGAAAACGTCAAAGGCACTTACGATATCTTGCTTAAAGAACTTAAGAAATATAACCCTGAACTGCTCGACAAGAAACGCATCCTCGCCATCAGCAAGAGCGACCTCATCGACGAGCAGCAAAGAAAAGATATCAAGAAACACCTTCCTAAAAAAATACCTCATATCTTCATCAGCTCAGCATTAGGCGAAGGCATCAAGGAATTGAAAGACTTGATATGGCAAAGTATTAATAATGAGGAATGAGGAGTTAGGAATTAGGAGTTCAAGGTGGTCGGTGCCTGAGCCTGTCGAAGGCACAATAACTCCATCACTCCAATAATTTTTTTTGAGATTCTGAATTTAAAAAACAATGTCGTCAAAGATAAAAGTCATATTATCATTTATAATAGCTATCGTTATAGGTTCTCAGCTGCATGCTCAGAGCCTTAACGACAGCATTGACTATGACGTCAATAAGATTCTGAAAGAGAACAACAAGATCATCAAGACAATGCTCGACTACAGATATAAAGGAGGCAGCGGCGCTTTCGAACGCGACTTCTTCTTCCATGTAGATTACAACCAAATATCACGTCAGAGCTGTATAGTCGGAACAACAATAATGATGTTTAATATTCACTGCGACGGCAGCCTAGGCGAGTTCAGCATCATCAATCCTCTCAACGATTACCTAAGCTCTCAGCTACAGAAATTCTTCCTTATGACCAAAGACAATTGGAACGAATGCAACAATAGCGACTACGAATATTTCGAGATACCTATATTATTTACCATAGAAGGATTACAGACTGAAGCTATAGGATTTATCACCAACTATGCCGACAAAGAAGGCTATCCATGTAAATGCGACAACTACTACCACGAAGAATTCCAACGCTTCAAGGAGAAGAAACCAGAAAAGGCACTTAAGGCAATGGAAGAACTTATAAGAAGAAATCCTTACAACGAGTTGCTTATTAATGAAAAAGAAAATCTCTTAAAGGATTTTCCTAAGTTGAAAAAACGTTAAAGTACCATTAAACCGTTATCTGTTCTTAGTTCAATGGCTCAACAGTTCAACGATTCAAAGTTTAAAACATGATAGATTTTTTAACAAATATTGACACTGAATTATTCCTGTTTTTAAACGGACTTCATACCTATTGGCTCGACCCTATCATGACATTCATATCCGGAAAAATCACCTGGGCACCATTCTATATCGTCTTGTTATATCTAGTCATAAAAAAATACAAGAAACAAAGCATATTAATTATAATAGGTATAATATTGCTCATCATCTGTTCCGACCAGATTTCATCTGGCATATTCAAGCCTATCTTCGAACGTCCACGTCCTTGCCATAATGAAGCCATAAAAAATCTAGTATATCTTCCTAACGGACACTGCGGCGGTGCCTACGGATTCATCTCATCACACGCTTGCAACACCTTCGCACTAGCTGCATACCTTACCTTAATATTAAAAAAACATTACAAAAAAATTGCACTGATCATGTTCGTGTGGGCCGCATTGGTGGCTTACAGCAGAATATACATGGGTGTACACTATCCAGGCGACGTCATCGTAGGTGCTGCCGTCGGCACCCTGATTGGGATTATAATAGGAATCATTATTAATAAAGTCATACGACTGAAAACACACTCCTAATTCCTAACTCAAATTAATCCTGCATTTTTTCCTAAAACAAAATCACTTCTATTCTTGTTTTTTTTATTACTTTTGCAAACCAAATAATAGTAAACGTTTTTACTATATATTGTTTTACTTAAATACGCTACTATGTTTTCTAACATACCTTTTTTTAAGAAAAATAATGATAACAAGAATGTTAGTCATTCAACAGAAGACAAATACAAAGGTCATCTCTATGAAAGGCTTCAGGAAGACTACCGCATCAAAGAAGGTCTGAAGGCCTGCATGAACTGCGGAGTATGCACTGCAGTTTGTCCGGCGGCCGAGTTTTATAAATATAATCCTAAGAACATTGTCAACATCGTACAACGCAAAGACGAGGACGAGCTAGAGCAGCTTTTAAAAAGCGACACAATATGGTACTGCGGCGAATGCATGTCGTGCGTAACACGCTGCCCGAGAGCCAACGCACCTGGCTTAGTAATTATGGCCCTCCGAAAATTATCGATGCAGACCGGCTATTATATGGAGTCGGAAAAAGGACGCCAGCAATATGTCTTGGTAAAAGACTTATGCAGCAATATCTTGAATCATGGCTACTGCGTATATCCACGTAACTTCGGATACGAAGAGCATAAGGAATATGGCACCGTAGGCAAATGGATCAATGAGAATCTCGACGATGTGCATCAGAGAATGGGATCTAACCTCGATGGTGACGGTCCTGGCGGCCTGCGTAAAATTCCACAAGAGAGCCTCGACCAACTGAAGAAAATCTTCGATATCACAGGTGCAACAGAGCTGATGAATAAAGTCATCAACGACGCTCATCTTCAAGCAAAGAAAGAAAATCTCTCCGACGAAGATTATTTCAAGAAAGTTTATACTACAAACAACAGTTCCAAACATCTCAACAACGGATAATCATGATAGTAGAAGGCAAACAAAAAATTTGGGCTGATTATCAGAAAGATATTCCAGACGATCATTATTTCTATGTAAGAAGCTGCATTCGTCAGTCTTTTTTTCCAGGTTCAGAAGTTACATTTTTAGATATAACAAGAAATAAGTTAGGCAAAGACTTTTACGAGAGTGCCTATCATACCACATGCGGCGGAATAGCATATCACAGCGACAGCATACCGCAGGAGACTGCCATGACTATCATAGCTCGTCAGTTCGCCCTCATGCATGAAAGCGGCTATGAAAATTATGTCTGTTCCTGCATCACCTCTTTCGGATGCTATACTGAAACTTTAGAGACATGGCATGAGTTTCCAGAACTTGAAGCCAAGATACGTCAATATCTCTGGGACTCATGCAAGAAAGAATTCGCCAAGCCAAAATATCTCGCTCACGCCAGCGACATCATATATAAATTCAGACACGAGATTGCTAGACAAGCTAAATACAAACTCATAAACGCCAAGACCGGCGAGCCTCTTAAGGTGGTGGAACACATAGGATGTCATTATTCCAAGATGTTCCCTTCCAAAGGTTTTGGCGGTGCCGAATATCCTCACGTATTGGTAGGCATGGTAGAAGCCTGGGGCGGAGAAGTCATCGACTACCCTGAACGTCGTCAATGCTGCGGCTTCGGATTCAGACAATATCTAATACAAGCCAACAGAGGCTATTCCATCTCCAACACTCACAAGAAATTCGAGTCGATGGAGCCTTACGAACCAGATCTTATCATAACCAATTGTCCAGGCTGCCCTTATTTCCTAGACAGATGGCAATATGTCATAGCAGAACAGACTGGCAAGACATACGGCAAAAACGGCTACGGAATTCCTGCGCTCACCTACGAAGAAGTGGCAGGCCTCGTCATGGGATATAACCCTTGGGACTTGGGACTACAAATGCACCAGGTAGCCATCGAGCCTTTATTGGATAAAATGGGTATAGAATACGACCCTAAAGCCAAATATAAAGGCATCAACGGCAAAGACCTCGGCACACCTATCAACCCAATCAACATAAAATTACAATAACAGCCTGAAAGGCTATAACAGATATAACGTACGGCATCACCATACGAATAACACCAACACTATGAATGAACACAAGATACTAATAATAGGTGGCGGTCCCGCAGGAATGGAGACAGCCTATCAATTGAAGAAACTCGGACTCAAGCCAGTCATCATAGAGAGAAGTGATAAGTTGGGAGGTCATCTAGCACAATGGGACCGACTCTTTCCTGCAAGCGATGACGCTGAAGCTCTTCTCGAGAAGATGAGAGAACAATGCATTGATATAGAAAAAAGACTCAATACTCGTATCACCAACATCACTAAAGAAAACAATATCTTTCATGTAAGCCTTTCCAATGGCAACAGTTATGACGCTGATGCCATAGTTCTATGCACAGGCTTCGACCTTTTCAAGGCAGAAAGAAAACAAGAATACGGCTACGGAATCTATAACAATGTGATAACTAATGCTGAGTTGGAGCATTATTTCAAGACACATAACGACGAACGTATCAACGAACCTAAAAAGATAGGCTTCGTTCACTGCGTAGGTTCGAGAGATGTAAAAGTCAACAACACCTATTGTTCTAAGGTCTGCTGCGCTACAGCATTGAAACAGGCCTGCGAAATCAAAGAGGAATTCCCAGACTCCGACGTATATTGCTTCTATATGGACCTACGTATGTTCGGCAAAGGCTACGAAGACCTATATCTCAAAGCGCAGAAAGACTTCGACATCAAATGCGTGAGAGGACGCGTGTGCGAAGTGTCAGAAAATATAGAAGGGAAATTAGTCATTAAGGCAGAAGACACACTGCTTGGAACACCGATGAAGATGACACTCGATTTGCTGGTACTCATGTGCGGCATGGAAAAAGCATCAGGCATAGAGAGAATACAAAACATGCTCAACATCAAAAGCAATGCCGACGGTTTCATTGAGACAAGAGATACGTTTTACGGATTGAACCACACCAAAGAAGAAGGCGTGTTCGTAGCAGGAGCATGCACTTCTCCTAAGACATTGCCCGACACCATAGCAGAGGCTCGCGCTGCAGCAGTGGAAGTGTTTAATTATTTAAAAGACAACGGACAACAGACCTTTAGTTTAAGGTTCTAGTTCAAAGTTCAACGGCTCAAAGTTCTAAAGTATGATAGATTTCGGATTCAGCATATCAAAAAGTTCGCATATCATGATGGATGATATCGACTTGGAATTATTTAATAAATTAGAAGCTCTCAATCCCGACATCAAGACATGCATGGCTTGCGGATTATGCACAGCGACTTGCACTACCGGCAAGTTTACCGATATGAGTTTTCGCAAAGTGATATTGATGCTGCAACGTGGCAAAGACAAAGAAGCCATAGAAAAAGTGAAGTCATGTATGATGTGCGGCAAATGCATGATGGTATGCAGCCGCGGCATCAACACAAGAAACATATTACTCTCCATAACAAGAATTTATAACGAAAGATAAGATATATGAGACCTATTTTCGACCCATTCGTATTGCCATTTGTCTTGGGCATGACATTCGTGCTGCTGTATTGTATCATCGGCATGACACGTATCATATTCCAGCTGCCAAAGGAAGATCGTCGCAAATTCGTACGCTCTCTCATCACCCCAAAAACATTATGGAAAGACATCAAAGAGCTATTCAACGACTGTCTATTCCATGTCAAGATATGGAAACGCAAGCCTCTATTAGGTTATATGCACTCTTCCATCGCCTTCGGATGGTTCATGATAATCATCTTAGGTCATATGGAAAGCGTGGCATTCTCTCCGTTTAAAGACATGCAATTACCTTTAATGGAGAAGATGGCGTCTAACTTATATCTCCCTATATTCTTCCGTTTCTTCGCCATAGAAGATGCTAGTCTGAAAGCACAGATTTACTGTTTTCTGATGGACTTCTTCCTATTGATGATAATAAGCGGCATCGTCATCGCTGTCGTTAAAAAGAAAAAGCCTAAGAACGTAGGATTAAAGAGAGTTACAAAATTCGGCATCAGAGAAGACCTGGTAAGAATATCATTATGGACCATCTTCCCATTGAGATTCTTGGCAGAAGCATCTATAGCTGGCATCACAGGAGGTTCTTTCCTAACAGAGTTCATCGGTAATAAATTGATATTCGGAGGCAGCTATAACGAGACATTGAGCCTGATATTATGGTGGCTCTATTCCATTGATCTGGCAATCTTTATGTTTGTGCTTCCTTTCACACGATATATGCATATCCCAGCAGAAGCTCTCCTTATTCTATTGCGTAACGCAGGACTGAAAACGACAGAACCACGCAAAGGATATGCTGTAGCTGAGATTTATTCATGTCCTAGCTGCGGACTCTGCATCGATGTATGCCCAATGAGTGAGGTGAAAGACAACTACAAGAATACGGCAGTTTATTTCATCCGTAACATCAGAAAAAGAAAAAGAAGAAGAGACGTCAAGAATATGACAGAGAAATGTCTGATGTGCGGAAAATGCATTGAAGTATGTCCTCTCGGAATAGAGTCATTGGATATCAAGATGGCACAAAGAGCCAAGACATACTATAAGATAAAATCGGATTTTTCATATCTTGAAAGTTGCAAAGACACAGAGTCACAGAGTCGCCAAGATGAGAAGAGTCTAAAAACAGTTTATTTCGCTGGTTGTATGTCACATCTTACTCCTAAGATAACCCGTTCGATGAAAAGTATTTTCGAGGCTGCAAAAGAAAACTACGAATTTATTGATGCAGACGGAAGTATATGCTGCGGCCGTCCTATGATGCTGACAGGCAAGGTCAAAGAGGCCAAGACATTGATAGCCAAGAATACCGAACTGATTAAAAAATCAGGAGCAAATAGACTCGTACTCTCATGCCCTATATGTTATAAGGTATTTAAGGAAGAGTATCAGCTCGACGGCATTGAGATTTTACATCACACTCAATATATCAATGAGCTGATAGAAACAGAGAGATTAAATATCGACAGAAGCGACAAACGCTATGCATACCACGACCCTTGTGAGCTTGGAAGAGCATTCGGAGTTTATGATGAACCTCGTAATATCATCGACAACATAGGTCTGCTGACACAAGGCAAATCGGATAAAGACATGTCGGTATGTTGCGGCGGCAGCATTGGAAGTCTGACAATAACATTAGAAGAACGCGATGAGATAACAAAGAATTCCCTCAAAGACATCACGGTCAACAAACCTGACGAGATTGTCACAGCTTGCCCTTTATGCCTAAAGACATTCGCCCGACTATCTCCTATAAATGTTAAAGACATAGCCGAGATTGTCAATGAAAACATAAACGTCTCCTAATTTCTCATTACTAATTAAAGGTGACTTCTATAAATTCCACGTTAGATAATATTTTTAGAATCGACACAAAAAAACTCATAGACTCATAGACTTATCAACTTATGGACTTTTTTTTATATCTTTGTGAATTATTAATTTAGAGTCTCAAGCTCATAGCAACATTAAGTCATGACAAAAAATCTACAATCTAAACTCGTTGAGAAAAAGTATCTCTTGACATTCATTTTAATAACTTCATTATTTGCCTTGTGGGGCTTCGCCAACGACATCACCAATCCTATGGTAGCAGCCTTCCAGACAGTGATGGAGCTTTCAGCGGCAAAAGCATCTTTGGTACAATTCGCATTCTATGGCGGCTATGCCACGATGGCGATACCAGCAGCTATCTTCGCCAGACGCTATAGCTACAAAAAAGGCATCTTGTTAGGATTGATACTCTACGCCATAGGAGCGTTCATGTTCATTCCTGCCGCTAACCGTCAGGAGTTCAGTTTCTTCTGCGTATCTTTATACGTACTCACTTTCGGTCTCGCTTTCCTCGAAACAACAGCCAACCCTTACATATTGTCATTAGGCAGCAAAGAGACTTCCACACGTCGTCTCAACCTCGCTCAGGCATTCAACCCTATCGGCTCATTGATGGGTATGTTCGTCGCTTCAAGGATAGTGCTTGCTAAACTTGAGTCAGACACAGCACAAGTCCGCGAGATAGGTTTCGGCAACTTAGACGAGATGACAAAACTCTCGATACGCGAACACGACTTGGATATCATCAGAAATCCTTATGTAGCATTAGGCTGTGTGGTATTGTTCGTTTTTGTCGTTATAGCTATATTGGTTAAAAATGAAAGTAGGGACACGATTAATCGTGTCCGTAAAAATGAAAGTAGTAGGGACACGATTAATCGTGTCCGTACAGATAATAAAGGCCATAAAAATGAAAGGGACACGATTAATCGTGTCCGTACAGATAATAAAGGCACTTTGAAACGTCTCTTCTCTAATAAAGTATATCGTGAAGGCGTTGCGACACAGTTGTTCTACGTGGCAGCTCAGATCATGACATGGACATTCATCATCCAATATGCAGACCGTCTCGGCATCGACAAGGCTACAGCTCAGTTGTATAACATCATCGCGATGGGCATGTTCTTATGCGGTCGTTTTATCAGCACTTTCTTGATGAAATATGTCAACTCACGCAGATTGTTGATGTTCTTCGCCATAGGCGCGATGCTCTCTTCAGCAGGAACAATATTGATTGACGGCCTTATGGGACTTTACTGTTTGATGGCTATTTCCATCTTCATGTCACTCATGTTCCCAACAATATACGGCATCGCTTTGGAAAACGTCAGTCTGGAAGATAGCTCATTAGGTGCAGCATTCTTGGTCATGGCTATAGTTGGCGGCGCTTTGATGCCACCACTTCAAGGCATGATCATCGACTTAGGAACAGTGGGAAGTCTGCCAGCAGTCAACTTCTCATTCATATTGCCATTCATCTGTTTCGTGATGATATTCATATACGGATTCAGGACAAGCAGGATGAAATAAAAAATTCAGAACTTCAGAACCTCAGAATCTCAAAAAAATTCTGAGGTTTTGAGTTTTTGAGTTTCAAATATAAGTGTTATCTTTGCACTCTCAAAAAGTTCGGGGTGTGGTGCAGTTGGCTAGCATTCTTGCATGGGGTGCAAGCGGTCGCCCGTTCGAGTCGGGCCACTCCGACAAAACAAAAGAAGCTGTCATCAGTGGCAGCTTCTTCATTTTTACTAATATATATTTTATTTATGTCCATAACTTGTTCCATCGAAACAGTGTGTACAGATAGTTTCTTTTGGAAGTCCTATGGCGTCTCTGATAATGTCAATAGTGTTAAACTTTAATGAATCCACACCGATATGTTTGCGTAACATCTCAACGAGATTTGCATATTGTTTTGTGGTATGATCGCTGTAGTATTCCAAGTTTTTGTAAGCATCGCCTTCTAACTCTTTGATGCAACGACGTGTAATGAGTTCCATGTCGGTCTTTGAGTTGGAGAAGTTGAGGAATGGGCATCCGTATAACAATGGAGGACAGCTGATTCTGATGTGAACCTCTTTAGCACCGCATTCGTAGAGCATCTTGACATTATCGCGGAGCTGTGTTCCTCTTACGATTGAGTCGTCACAAAAAACGACTTTCTTATCTTTTAACAAAGAAGCGTTGGTGATGAGTTTCATCTTAGCCACATGTTCTCTTTCCTCTTGTGTGACAGGCATGAAGCTGCGCGACCATGTTGGAGTGTATTTCACCACGCTGCGTACGTATGGAATCTGCTTGCCGTTGGAATAACCAATTGCCATTCCGATGCCAGAGTCAGGAATAGGAGCTACATAGTCAACGTCAACGTCGTCCATCTGTCCCATAGCGAAACCGCCGTTGTAGCGCATATTCTCTACGAAAATATTGTCGTAATCAGCTGCAGGGTAGCCATAATAAATCCACATGAATGAACACATCTGACATTTATTGCTAGGAGCAAGAAGCTGAGTATGACCTTCTGGTGTAACTTTTACTATTTCACCTGGACCGATGAATTTATCTGTCTTATAATCCAAGTTGACGTAGCTATGGCTTTCTGTTGCGAGAACATATCCTTCTGCGTCTTTACCGATGACTATTGGAGTACGGCCATAACGGTCGCGAGCTGCGATGATACCTTCTGGTGTGAGTATCAACATTGAGCAAGAGCCTTTGATTTTGTTGAAGACATTCTGGATGCCGTCGACGAAGTCCTTGCCTTGAGTGATGAGCAATGCGACAAGCTCTGTTGGATTAGTTGAGCCTCCGCTTAACTCAGCAAAATGCTGTTTATTATTGAGACATTCTTGTTCAAGTTCTGTCAGGTTGTTGATTCGTGCCACTGTGACGATAGCAAAACGTCCGAGGTGAGAATTGACGATGATAGGCTGTGCGTCAGTGTCGCTGATGACACCAATACCCATATTGCCATGAAACTTGGCGAGATCAGAATCGAATTTTGTTCTGAAATATGCACCTTCAATATTGTGAATTGAACGATAGAATTTACCGTTTTCAACAGTTGCAAGACCGGCACGTTTTGTACCGAGATGTGAATGATAGTCAGTACCATAAAAGAGATCAGAAACACATGTTCTCTTTGATACTACTCCGAAAAAGCCACCCATTGTTTTTTATTTTATAACGTTTGAAAATATTCAACAAAAATATATAATTTTTAAAAAATAACGAATAGAAATTTTCATGTTTTTTACCTATATTTGCAAAACAAATGAAAAATCGTAAAATCATTTAAATCAATACAATTCACATGAAAAAAATTTTGTTAAGTATCTTTGCTCTTTTGACTGTTTTAAATATGCAGTTGAGAGCTGATGAAGGCATGTGGCTGCCTTACAATTTAAGTAACCAAAGTCTCTACGAGATGCAGCAACTCGGCTGCCAGCTCACAGCTGAAGACATTTTCAACCTCAACCAGCCAAGCTTGAAAGACGCTATCGTTCAATTCGCTAATGGCTGTACAGGCGAACTTATCTCACCTAACGGATTGTTACTCACCAACCATCACTGCGGACTTGGTTACGTTCAAGCTCTCGCATCTGTAGAACACGACTACCTCACAGATGGTTTCTGGGCTTTAGACATGAAAGAAGAGCTTTCTTGCGCTGGTCTTTATGTTTCATTCCTCGCTAATGTTGAAGACGTTACAGCTTCTGTTCTTGAAGGTGTTACAACAAAAGAAACTCGCGAAGAGATCATCGATAAAAACATCAAAGCTTTAAAAGAAGAACGCAAAGGCGACAGAGACATAAGAATTGAAATTGTTCCTTTCTATAATGGCAACCAATACATCATGTTCGAATATGATGTTTACCATGACGTTCGTCTCACAGCCTGCCCTCCATGGGGAATCGGTAAATATGGCGCTGACACCGACAACTGGACATGGCCTCGTCACAAAGGCGACTTCTGCATCTTCAGAGTCTACACATCACCTGACGGCAAACCTGCTCGTTATAGTGAAGAAAATATCCCAATGCAATCAAAACATTACTTGCCTATTAACATAAAAGGTGTTGAACAAGGCGACTATGCTATGATTATGGGTTACCCAGGCAGCACCGACCGTTATTCAACAAGCCGTACAATCAGCAATATCATCGAACAAGAAGGTCCTTCTATCATCGACTGCCGTACAACAAAACTCAACGCTTATCGCAAACACATGGACGCCGACCAAGAAGTGTTCATCAAATATGCCTCAAAACAAGCTAGCGTTTCTAACTACTGGAAATATTATATCGGTCAAGTTAAACAATTACAACGTAACCGCGTTTATGACAGACGTTATGCTCAAGAAGAAGAATTCAGAGCATGGGTCAATGCTGATGAAAACCGCATCGCTGAATATGGCGCTATTTTCGACGGCGTTAATGCTAAATGGGAAATCTTGGACGAAATCAATAAGCCTATGACTTATCTCCGTGAAGCTGGATGGAATGGCGGCGAAGCTATCTCTTTCTCACGCAGATTCATAAAAATAAACAATATGTTGAAGTCTAAAGCTTCTAAAGAAGAAATCGCTGAAGCTGCTAACGCATTAAACGCATCTGCTGAATCATTCTACAAAGATTATGATATGGCTTTGGATAAAGACGTAACAATCGACTTGTTGAATCTCATCTACAAAGACATCGACAAATATGTCCCTTCAATGATTACTGAAATAGGTGATAAGAATAACGGCAACTTCACAGCATGGGTTAATGATGCTTTTAATAAATCTATCTTCGTTAATCAAGAAAGACTTAACAAATGGTTAGCAAAACCTAAGAAGTTAGACAAAGACCCTATCTTCGCAATGACAATGAATATCATTGAAGTTTACAACGATGTAATCATTCCTATGTATTTAGAAGCTGCTGAAGCAGGTGACGAAGCAGAACGTCTTTACATAAAAGGCTTGATGGAAATGCAGACAGAACGTAACTTCTACCCAGACGCTAACTTCACAATGCGTCTCACATACGGTACGGTAGAACCTTACAAAGGCGCTGACGCTGTTAACTATAACTACGTAACAACAATGGACGGAGTTATGGCAAAATATAAACCTAACAATTGGGAATTCGACATCCCTCAAGATGTAAGAGACTTATACGAGACAAGAGACTACGGACGTTATGCTGACGAAAACGGTGATTTGATTGTTAACTTCATCACAACAAACGACATCACTGGTGGCAACTCAGGCAGCCCTGTCATCAACGGCAAAGGCGAACTCATCGGCCTCGCTTTCGACGGCAACTGGGAAGCTATGAGCGGTGACCTCTCGTTCGAACAAAAAGTTCAACGCACAATCTGCATGGACGCTCGTTACCTCTTATGGTGCATCGAAAAAGTAGGTAAAGCTCATAACATCATCAACGAATTGACTGTTATTGAATAAGACATCAAGACAACAAAAAGAGGCTGTCTAACAAGTGAAGTGAACCCCAAAGTTTTTTGTCCAAACTTTGTGGATCACTTCACTTTTTTTTGTTAAACGGCCTCTTTATTTTGAACGCATTCGATGCGTCCCTACAAAATCTTGTGGGACAATAAAACCTGTAGGGACACATCGAATGTGTCCTTATAGCTTTTGAATGCATTCGACGCTGCACTTGGACGCATTCGATGCGTCCCTACAAAATCATGCGGGACA
>JAFZDU010000050.1 GCA_017561025.1 Bacteroidales bacterium
CAAACGACCTAATAACTTCTTGACATAATCACGATGTTGCTTTTTATCTTCGAGCAGTTTGAGGAATTTTGCATATTGTTCCTTATAACCTTTGAAAAATTCTTTATTAAGACGCTCAACGGAGAATGTATCAGTAACATCGGCTAAGAAGACTGAACCTGATGATTTTTTATCAGCCAACTCCATAAGACGAATTGCAGCTGTAGTGCAAGGCTCGTTTTTACCTAATAAGAATGTATATCGTTTAGGTGCTGTTTCTTTCTTAACCAATTCTCCATTTTCGTTGAAATAGGTCTGCTTGGCAATAAATGTCAAACGATAGTCATCTTGGTTTTGCGAATAATAGAAAACCAAAGCACCATGAATCAAACCTTGGTCAACATATTTAGCAGCTATATCACGCAGACTTTTACGGTTACGAGATATAATCACATTATCAGCAACCTCAAAACGGAATATCGCCAATGAGCGTCCATCGTCCAACCTGATATTACCGATATGTCCGCCATCTTTCACATGAATGTCGCTTATCTTGGCAACAGTTGTAAAAATCTCAACTTTAGGAAAAAACTTATCAAACAGTTCTTTCCATACATTAAAATCAAATTTAGCCGATAATATGTTTTTCAAATATGCTTGATTCATAATGATAATTTGTTACTTGTTAAAACTTTCTGAAATAATGATTTCTGGCATAAAATCTTTAGACATCTTATATGTTTCCGCATGTTTGTATGTCACTCTATCTGAGACATGTTCCAATGGATAAGCGGATATAATCTTTATCAACTGTTCGAGCAGAACTACAGGCTTTACCGGAGTTTTCTGTGTTGCGGTCTTCAGTTTATTAACATCTCTCTGCAACTGCTGAAATTTACCAGTTGTAATAGCTCGTTTTGCTTTATTTATCAATTCTATCTCCTGTTCCGTTATATTAGGAATGCTGAGAAAACCATCAAGATATGCAATAGCTTTTTTCTCGTTAGGACCTTGTGCAGGATTAACTTTCTGCTTTGTGTTTTTTGTTTCCTCTTCTTTCATAGCAAAGGCTTCAAGAGCTGCTTTCACTTGTTCGTGGTGCATATCATGTAGCGGAATTGACTTTTCGTCAACACGAGCTTCAAATTCTTTTACTGCTTCCAAAAAAGTGAGTTCTTCTATACTTCCGTCTTCCCTAACAAACGTAAATGAATCACGACGCTTGTTTCGGATAAATACAATGGTGCTACCAGGTATAAACTTACTCTTACGACCTGTGCGAGCACGAAGCGGAAGTTTAGAAATTCGCTTTATCAAATCAGGGTCTTCTTGTTTAAGTTGTCTGAGCCACATGAGATAACGTAACTTCTCATCGCGTTCCTCGTCAACATCCTTGTCGAACAATCCGAAACTTTCAGGATTTTCATCGGTAGAATAAATCTGGCTGTCCTCTCCCAATGCTGCGTGGAATGCAAAAAGTTTCATCTTGGCTTTTTTCTCTAACTCAATATCGTCATTGACTTTTGATGTCGGGAAGAAATTGAATATATGAACCTCTTTTGCACTGCTACCAATGCGATTAACACGGCCTATGCGTTGCATCAGTCTCGTAGAATTCCAAGGCGTATCGTAGTTCACAATCACATTAGCACGATGTAGGTTTACGCCTTCAGCAAGAACTTCAGTGGAAATGACGATATCATAATCGTTTTTCTTTTCGCCTTTATAGTTGGCGTCGAAGTTCTCTTTCAAGACAGGCATCTGTGCATCTCTGTTATCACTTTGCACAGTCAAGATCTTGCCGAAGCCTTGTTTCTTCAAAGAGTCGAAAAGATATTGGGTAGTTTCTTTAGATTCTGAGAATATGACCAATTTACCTTTGTCGTTTATAGACTTATCAAATAAAGTTTCTTCAAGATATTTGATAAACTCGTCTAATTTCGGGTCAACATTTACAGCATCCCACATTGCCACCAACTCTTTAAGAATTGCATCATCTGTTTCTATTCCTTCCTTAAAACCAAATTCAAAGTCTTCAGGTGTACAAATCTCAATTGTCGGGTCTGTGTATTTTGCTTCTTCAATGAGTTTTATAAGTTCGTCCTCTTTTCCTTCGCTAAGTAGTTCATTAACTTTCAGATTTGGCGCAATATAAATAGTTCCTTTAGCGAACATATCGAGCATCACCTTATTAGCTTCGTAATATCGTCTTAATGACTGTTTAAAAGCATAAAAACTACTATCTATTCTCTTGACAAGCAAAGTCTTCATAATACCAGCCAATTGAACAGAAATCATATCAGCTTTTTTATACTTGCTTTTCTTGTTTGGCTTCAAATATTTAATTGCCTGGTATCTATTATATGTTAGACCTTCTTTCTTATCGCTAAGATACTTTATTGTCTTATCATACAAGGTTTCCAAATCAGAATCTAGCTGATAATAAATCTTATGAGGTGATTTAACATCTGGAAAATGTATATGCTGACTTTCCAAATCTTGGCGATAAGCATCATTTTCCCACAAATCTTTGCGAGTACGACGAACTGTTAAAGGTTCCACAACCTTAACACGAATTTTCTCATATATAGCCTTAACTTCATCAGCAATGAGAGCCAAGTTTTTCTCTTTTTTAAGTTTATTATATTTGTCTATTTGTTCACGGAAGAAACGTTGTAAATTACCTTCTTCTAATGTGCTATCCTTAGAATCTTGGAACAAATATACTAGATTAGCAATATCTTCTGGCTTATTGTTAAGCGGAGTCGCAGAAACAAGTATCACTTTCTTATCGTGAAGAGTGCCGTCATAACGTTTTGTCTTTGTCTTGCACAATTTCTGCAATTCGTTATACATAGATGCTGTATCGCTTCTGAATTTATGAGCTTCATCAACAATAATCAAATCATACAATTCTGGATTTTTGACTTTATGAAGACTTCCGTTAGTTATGATTTTAAAGTTATCCAACTTAAATTCGGTGAGAGTTTCATCCCAGTTTTCTTTCATTGCTGGAGGAACAATCACCAATACATGAGAGCGATGTGTCGGGAATCCATTAGAGAAAAAGAATTTCTTTGCGATGAGCGCAGATACGACGGTTTTTCCCAATCCGACGACATCAGAAAGGAAGAATCCGTTATGTTTCATCATCTTTGCATATCCATCATTAACAGCATCTATCTGATATGACAATTTCATATATCCAGAAGGAAGATCTGATACAGAATTTGGATCGAAGTCAATACTCTTTCCAAAATATTCCAACAAAAACTTTAGATATACTTCGTATGGAGTGAAGTTAGGATTAAGATATGAATCGTTCTTAATCTTATCGATATGAGTTATATCTATCTCTACAGATTCTTCCCATAGTTTTTCAAAAGTTTCAGTAGCAAATTTTATGTCGTCGTCGTAACGTAATTCCACATTAAACTCGAAATTCTTTTCAAGTCCTGCCTCTGTCAAATTACTAGAACCTGTAATGACAGAGCCATAGCCATGAGGATGATAAACCTCTTCGCGGAATATGTATATCTTGGCATGAATATTTTGCTTAGGATGGATACGCATTGTAATTCTACCAGTCATTATATCTTCAATGAACTGATACATTCCTTCCTCAACTTCTTTGTCGTATTTTGCTTCTTGTATATTACGCTTTATATCGTTAAAAAACTCTTCTTGCGACTGTTCCGCATTAGGATTAAAAAGCAAACCTTGTTGATTTGCCTGGTAAGTAAGTTTATCAACATTTATACCGACCAATATGCGTATATGTGGAGTTTGTTGTATAAACTTCCTGATACGGAAATATCCTGATGCTCTGAAATATCCAACTAGTGCATCAAAGAAATGCACTTTTTTATATTTGAAGACTCCTTCTATCTTTTCAAGAAGAGTATTTTCTTTTTCGTTTGTGAAGAAGTTAGTTCCCATCGCCACTTATTTGACCACTTTTATATTACAAAAAATAATATTTACTAATCATCTACAAATTTAGAAATATTTATCTGATTCTTTGAAATTTAGTTAAAAAAATTATGCTTTTTTTATCAACATTTATATGGCAATTAATTTATCCATTTTCATTTAAAAATTAGCACCTCTCTCCTGCTTTCCAACAACACTCCAAAAGCTCTTAATCAATATCGGATTTCAGGAATTGAGGATCTGAGGAACTGAGGAAATTAAATTTCATTCCTAACTAAAACTTGTTGACTTGTGGTCTTGTAATCTTGTTGACTTAAAAAAAACTCTCGCAAAGACACAGAGAACGCAGAGGAATTGCCTTCGACAGACTCAGACACCGTGCACAAAGTCTGTTGTCTGTCGTCTGTTGACATAAAACAAAGTTTAATTTATAATAAGGTGTCTTTCGTATGATAATATTTCGTACTTTTGAGGTTGAAATAAAAATTGAGTTTTAAAATCTAAATATTATGGATACAAGAATTATTGAAGAAAAGTTTAAGTCATTATTTGGCAATGATTATATGGTTTATACCTCTCCAGGTCGCATCAATTTGATTGGCGAACACACTGATTATAACGGCGGTTTCGTATTTCCAGGCGCAATCGACAAGGGTATTTATGCTGCCATCAATCCTAACGGAACAGATAAGGTACGCGCTTATTCATTGGATTATGATGGACAAGTCGAATTCGGCATGAACGAAGAAGACGCTCCACAAGAATCATGGGCAAGATATATCTTCGGCGTTTGCCGTGAGATGAAGAAAAGAGGGTTCGAACCAAAAGGCTTCGACACTGTATTCGTCGGCGACGTGCCACTCGGAGCTGGCATGTCATCATCAGCAGCGTTGGAATCAACATTCGCAAATGCCTTAAACGACATCTTCAACCTCAACATCGACCGTTTTGAACTCGCAAGAATAGGTCAGTCGACAGAACACAACTACTGCGGTGTTAAATGCGGCATCATGGACCAATTCGCTTCTGTATTCGGAAAGAAAGGTCACCTCATGCGTCTCAACTGCGCAACTATGGAATTCGAATATTTCCCATTCAACCCAGAAGGTTACAAAGTCGTTCTCCTCGACACAGTCGTAAAACACGAACTCGCATCATCAGCATATAACAAACGCCGTGAGTCATGCGAAAACGCCTGCGCTCATATCAAGGCAAGACATCCTGAGGTCAATTACTTAAGCGACGCTACAATGGCGATGCTCGACGAAGTGAAAGCAGAGATCTCTGAAGAAGACTATATGCGTGCTGTCTATGTCATCGGCGAGAAACAACGCGTCCTTGACGTTTGCGCTGCTTTGGAAAAAGGCGACTACGACACAGTTGGCGACAGAATGTTCGGAACTCACTACGGCATGAGCAAGGAATATGAAGTAAGCTGCGAAGAATTAGACTTCTTGAACGACGTAGCTAAGAAATGCGGCGTTACAGGATCACGCGTCATGGGCGGCGGATTCGGAGGATGCACAATCAACTTGGTGAAAGAAGACTTGTACGACAACTTCATCGCTACAGCAAAGAGAGAATATCTCGCAAAATACAATCGCGAGCCTAAAGTTTACGACGTTGTCATTTCAGACGGAGCGAGACGTATTAAGTAAATTGAAAATTGAAACTTGCTGTGAGCTTTGAGCAGTGAGTTGTGAGCATAGGCTCGTAGCTCGAAGCTCATTACTCAAAGCAAAAATGACATTAAAAAAATAAAGGAAATGAAACCAACATTATTAGTATTAGCAGCGGGAATGGGTTCTCGTTACGGCGCATTGAAACAAATGGACGGCGTTGGTCCTAACAACGAGGCTATTTTGGATTATTCAATCTATGACGCTAAAAGAGCTGGTTTTGGCAAAGTCGTTTTCGTAATCCGTAGAGACTTCGCTGAAGCTTTTGAGAAAGTAAACAACACAGAACGTTTCGGCATTCCTGTAGAATATGTATATCAAAGTCTCGACAAACTTCCTGAAGGTTATTCAGTGCCAGAAGGCAGAGAGAAACCTTGGGGCACATGCCACGCTGTTTTGATGGCAGCCGACACAATCAAAGAACCTTTTGCAGTTATCAACGCTGACGATTTCTACGGCAAGGAAGCTTACGAAGTGATGGCTAAATATCTCACAGAATGCGAAGGCAAGAGAGGCGCTTACAGCATGGTTGCTTATAAATTGAGAAACACATTATCAGAATTCGGAACAGTTTCAAGAGGCGTCTGCACTCAAGACGACAACAATTACCTCCAGACAATTGTCGAACGTACTTCTATCGCCAAGACAGAAGACGGCGCTGCCTTCACCGATGAGGAAGGCTCTCACCCACTCGACTTAGACACTTTGGTATCAATGAATTTCTTCGGTTTCACACCTGACTTCTTCGAACACTCAAAAGAAGGTTTCAAGAGATTCTTGGACGGTGCAGCACAAACCAACATCAAGGCAGAATTCTTCATTCCTTTAATGGTTAATGAATTAATCAACAGCGACGAAGCCAAGTTGAGAGTCTTGTCAAGCGACGCTGCTTGGTTTGGCGTTACATATAAAGAAGATAAACCAGACGTCGTGGCAAAAGTGCAGTCACTCATCGACAGAGGCGTTTATCCTAATAAACTTTGGGAATAATTTATAATTAACAATTGACAATGGAACAAAGACTGTTGTCTGTTGACCGTTGTCTGTTGACAAAACAAATAACTATGAACATCGAAAGAATAGAACACGGAACATTAGAAGACGGCGGCGCTATCTATGTATATAAACTCACTAACGCCAATGGTGCATCAGTGACATTATGTAACATCGGCGCTGGCATCGTTTCTATCGTGGTTCCAGACAAAGACGGCAAGATGACTGACGTCGTACTTGGTTATAAAGACCTTGCTTCTTATATCGGCGACGGTCCTTGCGCTGGCAAGGTCCCTGGTCGTTTCTCAAACAGAATCAAGGAAGGCAAGTTCAGCATCGACGGCAAAGAATTTCAGTTAGTGCTTAACACCGGCGACGGCAAGCATCACCTTCATGGCGGCAACGACGGTTTCGCCAACCAGCTCTGGTGCGGCGAAGTAAATGAAGACGGCAATGTCGAATTCACTTATTTCTCAGAAGACGGCGAATGCGGTTATCCAGGTGAAGTCATAGCTAAGGCAGAATATCACTGGAGCGACGACAACGAACTCACTCTCACCTTAAAAGCAGAGAGCAGCGAACCAACAGTCGTCAACCTCACAAACCACGTCTATTTCAACTTGAAAGGCGAAGGCAACGGCGACATCTTAGACCACAACCTGAAACTTTACGCAAGCAACTATCTCCCTGCAACAGAAGAATTGATCACCACTGGCGAGATCGCTACAGTGAAAGACACTCCAATGGATTTCACAGAAGGCAAACTCATCGGTCGTGACATCAAAGCCGACTTCCCTGCTTTGGTAAACGGCAAGGGTTACGACAGCTGCTGGGCAATCGACAATTATGATAAAGGTGTGATGAATCCTGCCGCTACATTAAGCAGCGACGCTTCAGGCATCAAAGTCGATATCATGACAACACAGCCAGGCGTTCAGATCTATACCGGCAACTGGTTAAGCGGATGCCCTGTAGGAAAATGCGGCAAGTCATATGAAGACTACGAAGGCGTAGCATTAGAATGCCAAGCATTCCCTGACGCTCCAAACAAAGCTAACTTCCCTAGCGCGGTCTTACGTCCAGGCGAAGAATATAAAGAAGTAATTAAATTCAAATTTTCAACATTATAAAAATTTAAAGAAATGGAAAAAAAACAAGGTAACTTTTTAGTAATCCTCGTGATGATTCTTTTGTTTGGTATGATTTCATTCGTAACAAACTTAGCATCACCAATGGGCGACATTTTGAAAAACCAATTCAGCGTTGCTAACTGGA
>JAFZDU010000051.1 GCA_017561025.1 Bacteroidales bacterium
AAAATAAAGGGAAAATTAAGAAGAAAAAATACATAAGACAATGAAACGCACATTTCAACCATCAAACAGAAAACGTAGAAACAAACACGGCTTCAGATCAAGAATGTCAACAGCCAATGGTCGTAAAGTTTTAAAAGCACGCCGTGCTAAAGGCAGAAAGAAACTTACAGTTTCTGACGAATATTAATTCTGTTACGCCGTACCTAATAACATTATTTAAGGTTTAAAAAAATCCGGTCTTTTTAGATCGGATTTTTTTATTTATTATATCTGCAATTTTGAAAATAATTCTGGTTTTTATTTATTAGCCATAGGCTGACAACAGTCAACAGTCAACAGACTTCGTGTGCGGTGCCTGAGCTTGTCGAAGGCACAACGTCCGGCGCTTCGACAAGCTCAGCGACCGAATCCCAAAAACTCCTAACTCCTATTTGTTCTTATCTTCAATTTGTTTAATATCAGGAAATGTAAAGACAATGTCTTGCGCCTTTGCAATGCTCTTGTTCAACTCATAACCTATCAATATCAAGATGCAGTTGAAATATATCCAAATGATAAAGATTATCAAACCTCCGATTGAACCATACAAAAGGTTATAGGTGGATATATTAGATATATAGAAATTGAACAATACTGTGCCTACGATAAACATTCCTGCAAACAAAAGAGAACCAGGAGTGAACAACTTGAACTTCCTGCTGCGTGGATTGCCGAAATGATATAACAACGACATCGCAACAATCAAGGCAAAGATGATTATAAGCCACCTAACAAGATTTATCAGGAATACAACAACTCCACTATATATATGCATCTTTGTAAATAATACAGGCAATATCCTCTGACCAAATGTAATCAGCGCTATTGATAACACTAACAATAACACAAACATAATCATCACCAAGATTGAGTAAACTTGAATCTTTATAAACGACACTTGTCCGAATTCCTTGTCTCCCATATTAAATCCTCTGAAAAACGAACTTATGGCGCTCGTACTAAAATAGAAAGCAAGCAAAAGACCTATAGACATAAGTCCGCCGTGCTCGATAGACATAATCTGGTTGATGGTTGAAGCCACACTTTCGTATGTTCCAGGAGGCAGAAACGACTGCAAAGCCTCCAGCACATTCTGCGTCACACCTTGAAGCGGGAAATACGGCAATAATGTAAACAAGAACAAAATAGTCGGAAACAAAGCAAGGAAGACATAAAAGGCAACAGCAGCCGCTCTGTCAATAAGGTTGACCTGTGTAAAACCTCTTATAAAATATACAAGCACATCATACAAAGGAACGCCTTCAAAACCCGGCACCTTTACCAATCTAAGCACCGACTCCAAACGTTTCTTTATGCTTATGAAATATTCCCTTATATCCGAAACACTAATTTTCATCCTCATAATAATTGATATACCAATATTCCAAGATAATTACCGACAGCGTAACCAATGACACCTACTGTAATACCTGTGATTATGACTTTCTTGTTTTTCATGCTCTCAGCTATCATAGGTACAAATAAAGGCGAATTGACAAGAGCCACAGAAGTAATGACCATAGTGTCAGAATCGACTTTAAATATCTTTGCTAAAATAACCGAAACAACCAAAGAACTAAATATAACAAAAGCTATATACATCACTATATTAAACCCAGCCTTATAATCTATAGAAGTGATATCGACCATAGTTGCGACTACAAGACTGAATATCAATACCAGATACATTCCCGTATCATAGCTCTTTTCCATCTTTCTGACAAAAGGTAAAAATGATGCCGCAATAGACAAAGTCGTCATTGTCAGGATAAGAACCAACATATTATCCACCTTTCCTGAAATAAGAAAACTGACTCCCATGCCTACACCTACTATTAATATGGCAAGTCCCAACGCGCCTAATGTCTTAGGGAAATGTTTTCTAGTGAAAATACCAGAATATGACGACTCTGAACTTTGAACTTTGAACTCTGAACTTTCTTGTCGTCTTGTTGTCTTGTTGTCTTGTTGTCTTAAAAAAAGTCGAAAGAGTTTTATTCCGAACGACATCAGAAAAACGAGATAAACAAAACTGATTACCATATCAAAAGTATGGACGAAGATATAAGTCTCAGACTCTACGTCAAGTGCAATCTTAAGACTTGCCAGATTAGGCGTTCCGCCGGTATAAACACCTACAAGAAGTCCTGCTATCTTGCTGAAACCAGTTTGATCATCGTTGAAGATATAATAACCTATAATATCCACCGCAAGCACGGAGACAAGTCCAATGCAAAGAGATGTAATAGCATTCTTCAGTTTCCAGTTTTTAAAATCACATCCGAAGAGAATCATAGGAAAAGCGAGAAGAATCATCACACTAGTGAGTGTGTCCTGAATACCTTTCAAAGACTCACCGAGACCAAGAGGGAAAATGATGACATTAGAAATGACAATACCTATGATATATAATAACAGAATCTCTCCTATCCTATTCATGATAGCATATTTGCGACATAAAACTATCACAAGACAAGGAACAACAAAATAAAACAATAGAGATAAAAACTGAATCATAAAATATTTTTTTGCGAAAATAATAAAAAAAGTTCAAAGTTCAATGGTTCAAAGTTTAATGGTTTAAAGCTCAAAAAAAACTTCAGTCTTTAGCCTTTAGCCATCAGTCTTTTTATATATTTGCAAATAAAAACAAAAAAAATGAATCAACGCATATCACACGAAGGCATTATCACCAACATCAATGACAACAATGTAGAAATAAAGATATTATCGAAGAGCGCATGTGCCTCCTGCAACATAAAAGGAGCATGCAATATGTCGGAGATGAAAGAGAAAATAATAAGCATACCGCTCCCAAAAGATAAAAATTTATCTATAGGACAAGAGGTGAAAATAAGCATGGGTTTAGGCCAGGCCAACCGTGCCGTGATATTCGCATATCTAATACCTGCTATAATATTAGTAAGCATGATATTTATTCTCAATGCATTAAAAACAGACGAAGGTCTCAACGCCCTGATTTCCGTTGGCTCATTAGCCCCATATTACCTTATTTTATATCTTTTCAGGAACAGAATTAAACAAAAATTCGAGTACGAAATTCATTAAAAATTTTATCGGAATAAAAACAATTTATTCTTACTTTTGTAGCAGTAAAGAAATTTATTAAACATTAAAAACTATTATTGTGAACGACATTTTACTCTATTCTCTCATTGTACTAGGAGTCTTGGGAGGCATTTTAGCGGTTATTCTTTACATAGTCGCTCAGAAGTTCAAAGTAGAAGAAAATCCATTGATTGACGAAGTTGAATCTAATTTGTCTGGAGCCAACTGTGGCGGCTGCGGTTTTGCCGGCTGTCGCGCTTTTGCCGAGGCATGCGTAAAGTCTGCTGCCGACAAGAACAGCCTCGCCGGATTGAATTGTACAAGTTCCGACATGACCAAAGTAGCAGCCATTTTAGGATTGACTGTCACAGCCGAAGAGCCTAAGATCGCTGTCGTACGTTGTAACGGAACATGCGAGAACGCTCCTAAGAAGACCCACTATGAAGGCGCCGACATCTGCGCATTCGCACACACATTGTTCGCAGGAGGCAGCGGCTGTCCTAACGCTTGTCTTGGCTTAGGCGACTGCGTAAAGAAATGTGCCTTCGACGCCATCCATGTTGACCCAGAATTAGGCATTGCCGTCGTTGACGAAGACAAATGCGTTGGCTGTGGCACTTGCACAAAGGCATGTCCAAGAGGCATAATCGAGATTCGTCCTAAAGGCAAGAACAACCGCCGCATTTACGTCAACTGTGTCAATATAGAGAAAGGAGCCATCACTACAAAGAACTGCAAGGTCGGTTGCATCGGCTGCCAGAAATGTCTCAAAGAATGTCCATTCGAAGCTATCGAGATGCGCGGCACATTAGCCTACATCAACCCTGACAAGTGCAAGCAATGCCGCAAATGCGTCGACGTTTGTCCAAGAGGAAGCATCATGGCAGTGAATTTCCCTCCTCGCAAACCTAAAGAAGTAAAAGAAGAAGTTAATAACGAAAGTAAACAATAAGCGTATGAATCCTAAGAAAACATTCCCTAAAGGCGGTGTTCATCCTGAAGAAAACAAACTTTCGTCAGACAAACCCATTATAACAATACCTATTCCTAAACAAGTAATCATTCCGTTGGGACAATGTCTCGGAGCACCAGCAGAAGCTATCGTAAAAAAAGGCGACGAGGTGAAAGTGGGACAGCTCATCGGAACAGCAAAAGGCTTCATCTCTGCCAACGTCCACTCCTCGGTGAGCGGAAAAGTCTCAAAAGTAGACGAGGTGATGGACCACACCGGTTACCGCAAACCTGCAGTCTTCATCGATGTTGAAGGCGACGAATGGTTAGAAGGAATTGACTCCAGCGACAATTTAGTCAGAGAAATAACATTATCACGCGAAGAGATAATAGAAAGGGTGAAGAGCCACGGCATCGTCGGTATGGGCGGAGCCACCTTCCCAACAAGCGTGAAATTATCTATACCTAAAGACAAGAAAGCAGAGTTCGTCATCATCAACGCAGCAGAATGCGAGCCTTATCTCACATGCGACAACCGTCTTCTTCTCGAGAAACCATACGAATTCTTAATAGGCGTCAAAATATTGATGAAAGCCGTAGATGCTCCTAAAGCAATGATAGGCATTGAAACAAATAAAATTGATGCAGCAGAATTATTAGACAAAATAATAAAAGGCGACGAATACTACCACGGCATAGAAGTGCAGCCTTTACAGACCAAATATCCTCAAGGCGGCGAAAAACAACTCATCAAAGCTTGCACCGGAAGAGAGGTTCCATCAGGCAAGCTTCCTATAGAGACAGGATGCGTCGTCGTCAACGTAGCATCTACATACGCCATTTATGAGGCCGTACAAAAGAACAAGCCTCTCATATCTAGAGTCGTCACCGTCACAGGCAAGTCTGTCAAGAATCCATCCAACTTCCTAGTTAGAATAGGAACATCCTCAACAGTGCTCATCGAAGCCGTCGGTGGACTCCCAGAAAACACCACCAACATCATCAACGGAGGTCCTATGATGGGCAAGTCTGTCTCCGTAAACGACTTCCCTGTCATCAAAGGAACATCGGGCATCTTGCTCATGACAGACAATGAAGCTCAGCCTCGTAAAGTTGGCAACTGCTTACGTTGCGGCAAGTGTATCCACGTATGTCCTATGGGACTTGAGCCATTCCTGCTCTGCCGTCTCTCTAAGAACAATATGTTCGAAGAAACAGAAGCAGAACGCATCATGGACTGTATCGAATGCGGCTCATGCGAGTTCACATGTCCAGCAAACATCCCATTGCTCGACTACATCCGTTACGGCAAGAGCAAGACCGGTCAATTAATTCGTTCACGTAATCAGAAATAACTAAGAGATGAATAATTATACAATATCAGGCTCACCTCACGTTCACGGAGGAGAAAGCACAAAGAAAATAATGTACAGCGTAATCATAGCCTTGATGCCTGCTTTCTTATTTTCAATCTATTACTTCGGATTCGATGCTGTACGCGTCACCTTAATATCAGTAGCAGCATGCGTCATGGTCGAATGGCTGATTCAGAAGTTCCTCATCAAAGGCCAATGTACAATATCCGACGGCTCTGCTATAATCACTGGCATCTTGTTAGCCTTCAACTTACCATCCAACATCCCAGCATGGATGATTATCATAGGCTCCATCGTTGCCATCGGCATCGGCAAGATGTCGTTCGGAGGCTTGGGCAACAACCCATTCAACCCTGCATTGGTAGGACGTGTCTTCATGCTTATCTCCTTCCCTAAAGCAATGACAACATGGCCAACACCGCAACCTTTATTCAGCAATGCACTAACTGATGCTGTAACAGGCCCTACACTTTTAGGACATATCAAAGAAGGTTTGGCACAAGGCATTTCCGCCCAAGACTTAATCATCTACGAAAACATCAAAGATTTTATCTATAGCGGTTCATTAGGTGAAATAGGCTCCATAGCCATCATCATCGGCGGCCTCTTCTTGATAATAAGAAAAGTTATCGATTGGCAGACACCAGTAACAATCATCGCTACAGTTGGCATCGTTGCTACAGCATGCTGGCTCATCGACCCAGTTCAATTCGTACATCCAATGGTACACATCTTCGGCGGCGGCTTGATGCTCGGCGCATTCTTCATGGCGACAGACATGGCAACATCACCAATGACCATGAAAGGAAAGATCATCTTCTCATTAGGCATCGGTGCTTTGACAATCATCATCCGTCTTTGGGGCGCTTACCCAGAAGGCATGTCATTCGCCATCTTAATCATGAACGCTTTCGTACCATTGATCAACAAAGTATGCAAACCAACACGTTTCGGTAACACTGTAAAACAATAATATCATGGCAGCAAAAAAAGACACATTAATAAATATGTTTGTAGCCTTATTCGTGATATGCATAGTATCTGGCGGAGTATTAGGCGTTGTTTATAACGCGACAAAAGATCCTATCGCAGCAGCAGAAGCTGCCAAAAAGACCAAGGCTATCAAAAACGTACTCCCCGAGTTTTATGAACTTAAAGAGACAACAGTAAAATCAGCAATGGAAGATGTAGAAATACCATTCCACCTCGCATACGACGCCGACAACAACTTCATAGGAGCTGCTGTTGAGACATTCACCAACAAAGGATTCAGCGGCAACATCAGTCTTATGGTAGGTATACTTGCTGATGGCTCAATAAAAAACATCACTGTCTTACAACATGCTGAAACTCCAGGCTTGGGCTCCAAGATGTCAGAACCAGAATTCAAGGATCAGTTCAACGACAAGAAAGCTGGAAGTTTCAATATCAAGGTAAAGAAAGACGGCGGCGATGTCGACGCTATCACAGCAGCAACAATCAGCTCAAGAGCATTCTGCGATGCTGTAAACCGCGCATTATTAACATTTGAAAACAACAAAGGAGGATTTTAATCATGGCTAACTGGAACAACTTAACAAAAGGATTCTTCAAGGAAAATCCGGTATTCGTCCTTCTCCTCGGATGCTGTCCAACATTGGCAACAACAACCAGCGCCATCAACGGACTCTCAATGGGTTTGGCAACGACTTTCGTTTTGATATTGTCTAACATGTGTATATCATTGTTAAAGAACTTCATCCCTAACAAAGTACACATCCCTTGTTATATCGTCGTCATCGCATCATTCGTGACTGTGTTACAACTTTTGATGCAGGCATATCTCCCAAGTATTTACGAGACACTCGGTCTCTTCATACCGCTCATCGTTGTAAACTGTATCGTTTTAGGTCGTGCTGAAGCCTTCGCATCAAAGAACGGCATCGGCGCTTCAGCCATCGACGGCATCAGCATGGGTCTTGGATATTCCATGGCGCTCACCATCTTAGGCTCAATCCGTGAAATCTTAGGCAGCGGCTCTATCTTCGGATGGAAGTTCATCGAAGGCGACGCCATCTTGGTATTCGTCCTCGCCCCAGGTGCTTTCATCGCTATGGGTTATCTCATCGCCATCATGAACAGACTTTTAAAGAAATCAAAATAAGTTATTGACAATTAAAGATACAAGATATGGAATACTTACTTATATTTATCTCGGCAATATTCGTCAACAATATCGTTTTGACACAGTTCCTTGGCATCTGCCCTTTCCTCGGCGTCTCCAAGAAAATATCCACCTCTTTAGGTATGGGTGCTGCCGTTATCTTCGTCATAACTTTAGCGACAATAGTAACATGGCTCATCCAGCACTATCTGTTAAATCCTTTTAACTTAGGATTCTTGCAGACCATAGCATTCATCTTGGTCATCGCAGCATTGGTACAGATGGTAGAAATCATATTGAAAAAGATAAGTCCTTCATTATATGCAGCATTGGGCGTATTCTTACCGCTCATCACAACCAACTGCTGCGTTCTCGGCGTTGCCATCTTAGTTATACAAAAAGACTTCGGATTGTTAGAAGGCACAATGTATGCTTTAGCTAACGGCGTCGGTTTCACCTTGGCGCTGGTTGTCTTTGCAGGCTTGCGCGAGCAACTTACACTGTCAGACGTTCCAAAAGGAATGAAAGGCGTGCCTATCGCACTCGTCACTGCCGGCATCCTAGCATTGGCATTCATGGGATTCGCTGGACTTGTTTAAAAATTTAGAACTTTAGAGCTTTATAAGAAGAACTAAAAAACACAGAACCTCAGATTTTTTTCTGGGGTTCTTTTTTTTAAAGTCGCACGGCGGTACGACTCAACGTGAGATTGACATACCATGATAGTATTACAGGGATTGTAAGGAATATTTTTAAAAAAGTTTGGAAATTTGAAATAAAAATATAAACTTTGTGGGACTAAAATTAAAGGTATGAAAAATGTTAAAAACGACATAAAAATTCTAGGGAAAAACAAGTTCATAGAATGCGTCTCTCGATAAATCGTCTGATTGACGAATTTATTGAGAGATTTTTTTTAAGAAATAGATCAAACTACTGATGTGGAAAAATGGGTTCTATCCATTGATGTAGGAAAATTGATAATAAATAGAACCCACCTTAAATATTTATAAACTTTAACGCTATTTCCTATGAAAAATATAGTCATTACATTATTATTCATATTGCACTTCACTAGTGTTTTCTCTCAGGATTTTATTTCGATAGATGTAGAAATGCCAGAAGAATTTCAACTTGTTCAATGTGCGCCATATGCTTATTATGCTCTGGCATTAGATGATGGAGATTTTATATTTACACAAAGCATTTACGACTTTGATAAACAAAAAGACTGTGGAGTGAGATTTGTCAAAATGTCGCCACAAGGAAATATAACAAAAAGCATCTTTTACGAATTTAAGATTGAAGGTTCTTATGATTATCCGCACAATTGCCTGATTAAAAATCCATATAATGAAAATGAGTTTATTTACACATATTTTTCCTATGGAGAACCATTTTATTATAATGCTGTCTTCTTTGATAAAGATCTGAACATTATTGAAGAAATCAGCGAACCATTCCTTGTGGATGATTTCAAACTGGTTCACATATCATTCCTCAATTTGGATAATAATTTCATATATATATGGAATGCCGAATCTAAATGCCAAATTGCAGAAGTTGACATATATGGGAAGGTTATAAAATCATCGGTACTGAAGGAAAACAACAATCCGCACTACCTATATAGATATTCGTTTTTTGTATATGACAAAGAAAAGAAACAATATGGATTCATTGATGATAGCAATGGAAAGGAACATATATTTAATATATTCGACAAAGACCTTAACTTTATTAAGAGTTATACCTTATCTGGTTATGATGGATATAAATTATTTGGAGCAGCATATGGGTATGGATGTGTGGCAAGTTTGAATGATGGAACTTTCGCTTTTACTGAAAGGTTTTATAATCCGAATGATTATAACGACAGATTTTTGCAGATGTGCAGATTGGATAAGAACTTTAATATTATAGATAAAAACATAATAGGCTACGAAGATGAAGATGGACTTAAATATTCAATTAATAAAGAGTGGAATGATATTGTAAAGTGTAAAGACGGGAGTTTATATTGTATATGGTATAAAAATTATAATGCTACAGCCACCGATTTGTATGTTGGGTATTACGATAAGGATTTAAATCTTTTGTGGGAACGATGCTGCAAAAAAGACATGGCTTGTGCTGGAAATTTCTTAGGCATTGATGTCCTTGAAGATGGCGGTCTAGTATTAGCTGGAAACAATACTGGAAATTGGGGCGTTGCTGGTAGTTATTCATCAGTTATCATATTCGAAAACAACGGCACTGTTGTTACAGAGCACAATGGCATTGATTTCCGTCCATATAGTTTCTATCCCAACCCAACATCTGATGTTCTCAACATACGTTATTCTCCAGATGTCAATGCTGAAAAGGTAGAGATTTACGGCATTGACGGCAAACTATATCACGAACAGAACTTCAATATGGAATCCATCAATGTTAACGGTTTGTCGAGCGGCATCTATATGATGAAAGTCGTTATGGACAACGGAGAAACATTTACTGATAAAATTGTAATCAGATAATGAAGTATTGACCGTCTTGCGTGAATAAGGTTGTTGTGAAATAAGATTTAAAAGATTTAATAAGGGCGCCAGGTAGCATATTGACTTGGCGTCTTTTTTTATATCTTTGCATCTATGAGAATATTTGTAGTTTTTATATTATTTATTTGTTTAGGTCAACAGACAACAGTCAACGGACAACAGACTTTGTGTATGGTGCCTGAGCCTGTCGAAGGCACAACGAGCGGCGCTTCGACAAGCTCAGCGACCGAGGGAAAGACACAAAGACGCAATGACGCAATGACGCAAAGTGAATCCTATACATCTTTGCGACTCTGCGACTCTGCGAGTAATGAAAAGACACAAAAACGCGACTACCATTACCTCATCGTCACTCCCAACAACAGCGGCATCGCTCAATGGGCTGACACTCTCGCCAGATTCCGCAATGAACAGGGCATCTACACTAAAGTCGTCAATATTGATGACATCTGCGAGAACAAACCTATTCCTCTTAGAGATTATTTCAAATATATTTATGAAAACTGGGACACGGCGCCTTCTGCCATCCTACTCTTCGGCGATTATTCCACCGACGCCACCCAGGGATTATCTTCATTCTTTCTCAACAATCACCCAGAAAACAATATCTCTTATCTTGCCGACAACAAACTCGTCGACTTCAACAATGACAATCTCCCAGAACTGGTTATTGCTCGTTTGCCTGCCGCCAACGCTCAACAGGCAGAACTTATGGTAAAGAAAACCATTCGTTATGAAACTCATCCTTCAACAAATCCTAACTATTACAACAATCCCGTGACTGCAATGGGTTTCGAAGAATCAAAATGGTTTCAATTATGCTCAGAAATAATTGCAGGTTATTTCGAATATAAGGGCAAGCAACCCAAACGACTTAACTCTATCAACAGCGGTACCCCCGACTCCATCTGGTCGACAGGACAAAACACAGATAAGGTCATAAATTATTTCGGAGAAAACGGATTGAATTATATCCCTGATAATCTCAAGCATCTCACCGACTGGAACGCCAACCAATATGACTTAAGCCGCGCAATCAATGAAGGTACATTCATAGTACAACACCGCGACCATGGTCAGTATCAATGCTGGAACAATCCTTATTTTTCAAATTATGAGATAGACAGATTGGAAAACGAAGATCTTACCTTCATCATGTCAGCCAATTGCCAGACCGGTGACTTCAACTACGGCGATGGCGACAACGACTGTTTCGCAGAGAGATTCTTAAGGACAGAAAACGGCTGCGTCGCAATAGTCGCTGCATCTCAAATATCGTATTCCTTCGTCAACGACACCTACGTCTGGGGATTCTACGACTATCTCTGGAACGACTTCATGCCTAAGTCGGGCGACAACACTACAACATTCAAATATCCTGCTTTCGCTAATGCATATGGAAAATATTTTCTTGAACGCTCATCATGGCCATATACATCAATATACAAAGATGTAACATACAATCTGTTCCATTATTTCGGAGATGCATTTCTGCAGCTCAATACCGAGATGCCTCGCGAGATATGTGTCAGTTATCCTGAAGAGATAGCTACCGACTGCAGCTCTTTCACCATAAAAAAAGAGAAGGGCTCGAGAATGGCATTCTCAATAGATGGGGAAATAATAGCCACCTCATACGATGACGACAGCATCATAAGCATAAAGCCATTGTTCAAAGAGGCTCAGATAAAAGTAGTGGCAACAAAACAAGACTGCTACCGTCATGAAGGATACATAAAAGTAAAAAGCAATCTTAAGGAGAAAGACTTCAAGGTTTACCCAAATCCTGTCAAAGACATTTTATTTGTTGAAGGAAAAGATATAAAGCAAATAGAGATTTACAATTATCTCGGACAGGAGTTAATGAGACTCGACAATGCTGCTGCTACTGAAAAGATAGAGATAGACTGCAGCACCTTAAAAAAAGGACTCTTCCATCTTCTTATATTTGACGAAGACGGAAGAGTCGTTAAATCTTTTATCGTAAACTAGTTAGATATTGAATGACAGGCTGAAACGGAGTGTGTTTTCCAATGGGTTTGTTCCAGATGTTGCTGTGTTGTTAACTGGTACCAAGTAAGATACATCGAGAGCAAATACATTATAGTGCAAGCCTGCACCGAGAGTTACATAACGACGGTCACCTTTCATTTGTGATTCGTGGAAGAAACCGGCGCGTACTGTAAACACGTCGTTATACCAATATTCAGCACCGAGACCGATAGTGAATTCTTTAAGTTCTTCTTGGAAGCCACCTGGAGCATCATAGAATGATTGAATCATTCCTTGAACCAAGCCTACTTCATTATCCATACCTGCTGCGATAACAGGTTCACCATTTTCCATAACCTGAGCGCCAGTAACAGAGTCTGTCAAATATACAGGAGGTGTTGGAACGAGGAGCTTGTTGAAATCCACTGAGAATGCAAATGAGTTGAAGTCATCAATATCAATCTTCAAAGATGGACCGAAGCGAAGGTTTGTTGGGATAAAGTCCTTATCGAGAGTTGACTCGTCATAATTCATTTTAGAACCGATGTTTGTGATAGCGACACCCCATGAGAAGTTAGCATCCAAACCGCTGAACCAATAAACGTCTCTTGTATAATAAACAGCTACGTCAGCTGCTACAGAGATAGCTGGTTTGGAGTAAGTGTCGACACCTTGTGTAAGGTTTGAATAGATGAAACGTCCTGCAACAGAACCAGAGATGTATTTTCCTAACTTACGTGAATAAGCGAGGTCGATAGCCCATTCATTAGGAGAGTATGTACCTTGGTCAACATTTTGTCCGTCTCTATAGTTGATGTCACCGAGAGTGAAATAACGTAATGTTGAAGCAAAAGTAGATTTTGAATCGATGCGTTTTGCGAAAGCCAAGTAAGCGATATTCATATCATTGACCAAGCTTCTGAGCCATGGGCTATAAGCGAGACCAACAGCCATATCGTCTTCAATAAATGCATATTTTGCAGGATTCCAGTGCATTGAATAAACATCAGGAGATGTTGACACACCGATATCACCCATAGCAGATGATCTAGCGTCAGGTGCAATACTCATAAATGGAACGGCAGTAGAAATAACGTTGTACTCTAAATTGTGTCCTAAGATTTCTTCAATAGTTGTTCCTGATTGAGCATTCATTTTTACATTTGCGAAAATCATCACAAACATTAATGTAATTAACTTAATTCTTTTCATATTTTACTTTAAATCAATAATTAGTTAGACTAACGAGTAACAAATTTTATTATTGTGTTTTTTTAATTATTTTTTATAAAAATTGACAAAAAAATCAATCTGCAAAGATAATGATTATTTGATAATCAATCTAGAATATCCTGATGTTTTTTCGTCAAAAGAATTGGTGATGGTAACATGGTATATATACAGTCCCGCAGGCAGTTTCTGTCCGCCGTCTGAGTAACCGTCCCATCCGATAGGATTAATTCTTGCATTAGTGCCTATACTATGTTCTTCAATAGTTCTAACCAATTGTCCCATAATATTATAAATCCTAATCTTTATATCTATCTCATTATCTTTTTGGTTATGTTCGAATGTAAAATTGGTATAGTCAGACATCGGGTTCGGATAATTGAGAACGTTTTCAATATTGACGACTTTTCCTTTTACTACATTAAAGCTTATAGTTGTCGAATTTGAATTGTTGTAAATATCCCATGCTCTGAAAGTAAGAAGATGTTCACCTTCGTTCAAATCATAGAATTTGTATGAAATGGTTCCATATTCATCCTTAGACACAGGCGCCTCATAGAACTGATTAAGAGAATATGTCTTGTTAGTCGCTCCCGACAATGTAGCAGTGATATCATGACCTATTCCTGCCGTAGAAGTGTTTATTCCATTTTCATCTCTTATATATGCTATCAGAAGCGGATTCTCGTTTGTCATTGAACCATCTACAAACCTCTCATCGTCAATGAATATTTCAATCTCAGGGCCATTGTTATCAGGCTCGACATTCTGATTCATTCCTCCTACGATAAAATCAGAGAAAGAACCTTGAGCATCAGCATTTTCACTGTAAGCATAAAAGCTCATCAATCCTCCGCCATAGCTATAGTTTATGTCTTTTGGCAAGGTGAAATCAACATCGAACTCTCCATTCACCACAGGCATTTTTCCTGTATATATAATATTGTCGCGTAATTTGAAAGATAATACTGAAGTTTCATTTCCATAGGTGTTATATGTATTTTCCTTATCATATACATTAAGCTGCAAAAAGCCGTTGAAGTCATTCATCTTGTTGCCGTTCACATCTTTCACAACACCTTTTATATTAATACTCTGCAAAGCCTTCAAAGTATCCATTTGGGTAATGTCGTGCTCGTTGATAGAAGTCAGCTCCACTTTATTTATAGGGAAGTTAAGACGAATGGCAGGGTCACCGAAGAAGACATAGTCATGGCAGTTGCTATCCTTAAGCTGTTTAGCATACATGCAAGCCTCACCCATTGTGACGTACTCTCCTCCTTCCACCTCAAACAGACGTTCATAGAATCTTTTCATCATGTCCTGATTAGATGTAGCGTATGTAACACGAGCAGCAGTATACATTGCCACTGGTCCACCATTCTTATTAAGGAATGCATATTCACCAGCCGAGGTCCTGGTATGGTCATCATAACGGCTGAACTCACATGAAGCAGCAAGCATAAGGTGATATTTAGGAGCATTGCGCCACGCAAATATATTGTCGTTTGTAAGTATTCTCTCTTCGGCCCATCCTAACTCTCCGGCATGACCTATGTAATTTATTATCAAAGAGCCAAATTCCACTCTATTGGTGATGGCAGCGTTACATTCAGGAGAGCGCTGACCGCTTGAAGTGGCGATCTGATGATATGCATCGAGGTATATCTTATCGAAATTGACATCATCACCCATGCTTCCCTTTACAAGACTCTCAAGCTGCTCGGCATGCTGCGCATATGTAGTGTTATCGTCATCAGCTACAAATGTTATCATCTTACGCCAGTGACCCATAGAGTCTTCATCCTTGCTTATATATTTTTCTATTTTATCGACAACGATTGTAGCCTCATCTAAAGTATTCACAGGCATTCTTCCCATCGCAACATCTACAAACACATTGATTGTCATATCACCTTCATTATCGTCAAGGCATGCGAAGAAGTCATCAAACACATCACTCGACGACGATACAGAATGCTTAGACTGATATGAAGGTATCAGACAGACATTGCCGCTTTTGTTTCTGAAGTCGTAGGAACAGTCACCGAAAAGAAGCACATATTTCAGTCTCTTTCCCGACTTGTCATAAACCATCTTGATATAGTCGCGTATTCCTGAGATGTCGAGAGCGCCACACGAAAACTCATTGTAAATCTGCTGAGGCTCCACAATCTCTATCTTGAGATCATCGATGGTGGAGTGAAGCTCTTTAAGACGTTCAGCCTGAGAACGGAAGTCAGGATATGTTATTATCAAATAATCAAAGTCATATTTAGAATGCAGGTTCTGATTTTCCACTGTTGACACAAATGTCACATTGTTGAAAGCATTACCGTTGAATGCAACAAACTCGTTGTTTTCAGTTCCAGCCACAACAAAAGAAGCCTTATTAGAAGAAAATTGAAGATTCATCTTCTTTGGCATAACAGGATTTGTCACATCCCACACCTGCAATGAAGAACTGGCGTTTTTGATTTCATAACGATATCTCCTAGAGCTGTCGGAACACTTTGGATTTCTGAAGCTCATGACATTACCGCTGAATGTAAGGTCACGCCAGGCATTGATGGTGATATAATCCAGCCATCCCACAGCCGATGACGAGTTCTTTACATACTCTAGAGCCACTGTTATTTTGTCTGTAGAAGAATTGAATTTCACATTATTAAGACTGCCTTCTTTCGCATATTCCTCACCAGATATCTTATTGAAATTAATCTGATTAAGATAAGATCCATTTACATTGACTTTCATGGAAGTCTGTGAGGCAGAGCTGCGAGAAGCTGCCTCCATCTTTATGTTACATTTCTCATTTTTCAGTAAGTTAGGGAAATTGAACTCGTATGAAATCGATGTTACAGCATCAAACTTATCATAGTACCATGTCGCTCCCATATTATTCAAATTGTATACATCCTCTTCTTTAATTTGACAATCAAGGAAAGAGCTTACCGTTTCATCAGCGTTTCCAAGCTCATCTTCTGCAAATTGTATACGTTTTCCCGCACCGAGATCTGTTGTCAGGAACACATACGAATAGTCAGAATATGGATTTAAGACCTTTGCGTATACTCCGTTTTCATATTTCCAGGCAAGAGGACCTCTTCCGTAAAAAATGATATAATCGTTTTCTCCGAAAGATCCGTCACTTTCACCATGAACATAAATCGGTATCTCGACAAGGTCCTGATGACGTTCAGTTTCATTAAGAGGAGGTACTATTCCGCCACCATTATGATAAAGCCTTATATTCTTAGGATTTATCGATGTCACAGGCACTCCCATAGCAGAGAGTTCCGAATAGGTTATCTTATACATTCCCGTTGAAGCCAAAGACATCTTATACCATTTTCCGCTACTGAGCACCGAGTTCTCCACATAAGTCCTTTTCGACCTTTTTTCCATCTGTCGCAAAGAATAGCTGACCTCACATGAGAGTATACGTTTTATGGTATCATTATGTCTATAAAATGGGGAAAGAGTGAATATAATACTGCAATTGTCACGAGATATGGCTTTTTCCGCCATGTAGCAAGGTTCGTCTCCCACGTTTTCAGGAAGGTAAGCCAATTCATGTGGAGCTACTGCTTCCGATGAAATGATATCGACATTGAAGTCAGCTTCAATATTATCATCCCATACCGGAATCATCTTTCTAAAGACAGAGTTTTTAGCATGAATATCGCCGTCCAGAGCCACTCCATCAAAGGAAAGATATGCTATTGTATCACCATTGAAATTGTATTTTTCAACTCCGTTCCATTTGAAATCTACAATGAAGGAATCTTTTTTTTGAGCAGACAGATTCAAAGCAGTAAGAAAGAAAAATGCAAGTAAAATATAATATTTTGTTTTACAAGTAGTTATATCAGTCATAATAATTACAAATTAATCCATTTATTTTAACAAAAACGAAACGAAGATACGTAATTTTTATTGTTGAAAAAGAGGTTTAAAAAAAAATAATTAATGCTTCCATTTCTGCGAAAAATTCCGTAAAATTGCAGTTTGATTTAAAATGAAAAATTTCTTTCATTTAAAGCAATAAAATGAAGATTTGTCAGTTTTAGAAAAATAGTTAAAACAATAAAATAATGCGTAGAATTAACAGTATTAAATCATTACTTGCGAGTTTAATTGTAAGTTTTTTGTTAGTATCATGTTTTAAAGGTAATGATCAAGTATCCCGCACAACAGGATGGAGTTATAATGACCCAACAAACGGCGGTTTCAAAGTAGTTGAATCAGCAGAACAGATAACAGGTCCAGGACTTGTTGCTATTGAAGGCGGAACATTCACCATGGGTGCAACAGTAGAAAACGTCTATCACGAATGGAACAACGTTCCAAGACAAGTCACTGTATCTTCATTCTATATGGACCAGACTGAAGTAAGCAACTTGGATTACCTCGAATACATTCATTGGTTGAATAGAGTCTATGGCTCAGAATATCCTGACATGGTCACAAGAGCTCTTCCTGACACAACAGTATGGCGCAATTCATTATCATACAACGAGCCTATGGTTGAGATCTACTTCCGTCACCCTGCTTATAGAGACTATCCTGTAGTAGGCGTTTCTTGGTTACAAGCCAACGACTATGCTTTATGGCGCTCAGACAGAGTAAACGAAATGTTATTGGTCGAAGCCGGCGTATTAAGCCACAACACAAACCAGACAAAAGACAATCATTTCACAACAGAAGCATATTTGGCAGGTCAATATATGAGTGCGGTCAGTGGCAGCACAACAACAGTAGGCACTGACGGCAACAAAGCTGTAAAGATGGAAGACGGCGTACTCCTTCCAAAATACAGACTCCCAACAGAAGCAGAATGGGAATATGCAGCATTAGGTCTCATCGGCAACACTCGCGACGAACGCATCGTTGAACGCAGAGCTTATCCATGGAACACCGACGGAATGAGAACAAACGAAAAAGACTATAACGGCAGCTTCACTGCTAACTTCAAAAGAGGCAAAGGTGACTACATGGGCGTAGCTGGCAACTTGAACGACGGCGCAGCATTCCCTGCTCCAGTAGCATCATACTGGCCAAACGATTACGGCTTGTATAATATGGCCGGCAACGTATCTGAATGGGTACTCGACGTTTATCGTCCACTCTCATACGAAGACTTCAACGACCATAACCCTTACCGTGGAAATATCTACAGCCAAGACTCAACAATGGTCTACGGATTGAACTACAACGATGGCGACTACAAGTCAACAATACAGACAGATTGGACAAACCAAACAGAAAATCCTGAAACATACACAGAACAAATGTACGACTATGGCGTCACTACATTGATTTCTGACAAGTCACGCGTTTACAAAGGCGGTTCATGGGCCGACGGAGCTTACTACTTAAGTCCTTCAGTACGCCGCTTCATGAACGAAGACGAAAGCTCTTCAACAGTAGGTTTCAGATGCGCCATGAATAAGATTGGCAGTGCATTGGCAAAATAATTTATTCATTTATAAAATATAAGCCGTCACAACTCAAGACGGCTTTTTTAGTTTTACGATGAAAACAATAGAACAGATTTACCAATATTACTCTCGGAAATATCTTGTATCAACTGACAGCCGCAAGATTGAAGAAGGCTGCGTTTTCGTTGCACTCAAAGGCGAACGCTTCGACGGCAACGACTTCGCATATCAGGTGGCTCAGGAAAACATAGCAGCCTGCGTTATTGCCGACAGAAAAGACCTGCCTCAACATGAACGTCTCTTCATCGTCGACGACAGTCTCAGCACACTTCAGGAACTGGCACGACTTCATAGAGAAAAATGTAATATTCCTATTATTGGCATCACAGGAACTAACGGAAAGACAACGACAAAAGAACTGACAGCAGCAGTCCTTTCCAAGAAATACAACCTAATATACACACAAGGCAACTTCAACAATCACCTTGGCCTGCCTCTTACCGTGTTGCGCATTAAGCCTGACACAGAAATGGCCGTTGTGGAAATGGGTGCCAACCATCCTAACGAAATAGCTCAACTTTGCTCTATAGCAAATCCAGATTTCGGAATAATAACAAACATCGGCAAGGCTCACCTTGAAGGATTCGGCAGCTTCGAAGGCGTGGTGAAAACAAAAAATGAACTATACGACTTCATCAGAGACAAAAAAGGCAAAGCGTTCGTCAACCATGACAATGAGCTTTTGATGAACCTATCAAAAGACATTGACTCAAAGACTTACGGAAAAGATGACAAGGCCGATGTAAAAGCAAGCATAGTTTCGTCAAATCCATATCTCATAATCGATTGGGAAGGCAAGCAAATCAAAACCAATCTAGTTGGCGACTATAACTTTGAAAACGTAATGGCTGCCATCACAACAGGATGCTATTTCAACATAGAAAAAGAACTCATCATTGATGCTATAGAAAACTACCGCCCTACAAACAACCGCTCTCAATTCATCAAAAGCGAGAAAAATGAAATAGTCATGGATGCATACAACGCCAATCCTGTCAGCATGCATCATTCGATAAAAAACTTCAGAAACATCAGTTCCAACAACACCTTATTAATATTAGGTGACATGAGAGAACTAGGCAAGGAAGCAGAAAGAGAACATCAGACAATAGTAGCTCTTATCAAGGAGCTGAAGTTTGAAGACGTAATACTCGTGGGAGAAGAATTCAAGAAGGCAGCAGGAGCCGACTTCACCACATTCTATAATATAGAGGAACTTCTGTCTTATATAAGCCATAATGAGATTGAAGGAAAGAAAATATTAATCAAAGGATCAAACAGCATTCATCTGGAAAAAATCGTTAACGTATTGTAATCATGAGAGATTTTAAGGTAATAGGCCTGATGTCGGGAAGTTCGCTCGATGGCCTCGACATAGCTTACGTCAACTTCAGTCACGACAACAAAACATGGTTTTTCCAGATTGTCGAAGCTGGCAATGTCCCTTATTCAGATTACTGGAAAGAACAGCTCAACATGGCTTTCAACAAAGACAAGGAAGAGCTCAAGGAACTCGACAAGGAATACGGAAGATACCTTGGAACCATAACAAAGAGATTCATAGAGAAATATGACATGGAGCCTAAACTCATCGCTTCGCACGGACATACCATCTTCCATCGTCCAGAAGAAGGATTCACACTGCAGATTGGCGACGGACAAGAGATTGCCAATGCGACAGGCATCATGACCATCAACGATTTCCGCACCGAAGACGTAGAGAAAGGCGGACAAGGTGCACCGCTAGTACCTATCGGTGACAGACATCTTTTCGCAGAATATCCTATATGCCTTAACATAGGCGGCATAGCCAATGTGTCATACGAGACAGATAACAAACGTATAGCATACGACATATGCATGGCAAACCAGCTGTTAAATTATCTCGCCGGCAAACTGGGCTACGACTACGACAATAACGGCAAGTTCGCACGACAAGGCAATGTCAATCAAGAGCTGTTAAATATCATGAACGACAATCCTTATTATTCACAGGATGCTCCAAAATCATTAGGAAGAGAATTCTTCGAAAACGTACAGCATAAACTTATAGATGATTCAACATTGTCCGTCAATGATTTATTAGCGACAGCTACAGAACATATAGCCATTCAGATTTCCAATTCCACCAACCATCTGGAGTCGGGCAAGATGCTCATCACTGGCGGCGGCGCAAAGAACCATTATCTAATCGAAAGAATAAAAGCATTGAGCAAACACGAGATTGTGATTCCAGAGACATTGATAATAGACTATAAAGAAGCTCTTATCTTCGCATTCCTCGCAGCACTTAAAATGGAAGGTAAAATCAACGTGCTCTCATCTGTGACAGGTGCGTCATCAGACAGCTCAAGCGGAAAAATATGGATGCCTAAATAATTTTATAATATTTCAATAAAAAAATAGTTAAACAATAAAAAAGATAAAAACATGAACTTATTAAGTATTATTCTCCAGGTCACAGGCGACCTCATCAGCACAGCAGAAGCAGAAGAGATCCAATTGTCATTATGGCAATTGGCAAAAGAAGGCGGTTGGATCATGTTGATTCTCGCCATATTCTCAATAGTAGCTATTTACATCTTCACAGAGAGATTCATCACTATCAACAAAGCTTCCAAGAAAGACGACACTTTCATGGACAGCATCCGTAACTACATGATTGAAGGCAAACTCGATGATGCCAAGACATTATGCAAGGAGAAAGACACTCCTATTTCAAGAATGATAGAAAAAGGCATCTCACGTATAGGCAAGCCTCTCAACGACATACAGACAGCTATAGAAAATGTTGGCAACCTTGAAGTCAGCAATTTGGAAAAAGGCGTAGCTCTGATAGGCATGATTTCAGGTGCAGCCCCTATGCTCGGATTCCTCGGAACTGTGACAGGCATGATACGCGCATTCTACGACATGTCAATGGCTGGCAACAACATCGACATCGAACTGCTATCAGCAGGTATCTATGAAGCTATGGTGACAACAGTTGGCGGTCTTATCGTAGGTATCATAGCATTCATTCTTTACAATATCATCGTTTCAAGAATCGACAATGTCGTAAACCTACTCGAAAGCAAGAGCATAGAATTCATGGACGTTTTGAACGAGCCAGCTTAAATCAATTCTTAATGTATAATGCATAATGCACAATTTAAAATTATCACTTGTGAATTATGAGTTAAATAAAAGTTATTATGGCAATAAAATCAAGAAATAAAAGAAAAATCGACTTCAATTCGTCATCAATGTCGGATCTGGTTTTTCTATTGTTGATTTTCTTCATGTTGACATCAACCTTGGTCGCTCCTAATGCCATCAAGCTTTTGCTTCCTTCAAGCAACAGCAAGACAATGTCAAAGCAGACAATCACTGTTTATGTCGATGACAAGAATCAATATTATTTAGAAGAAAGAGCCATCAGCGAAGATCAGATTCAGACTGAGATTCACAAAGCATTGGCAGGACAAATTGAAGGCACCGTTGTGATTCGTTCCGACAAGAGCGTTGCTGTTCAACATATTGTCAACATCATCGACGCTGTCAACGAGATCAACAAAGAGACTGATAATAAACATAAGGTTTTGTTAGCAACATCAAATAAGAAATGACAAACAAAAACAAGAATAAGATTTACGGAATAATCGGCACTATTGTATTTCATGCGATAGTTCTTGTTTTGCTATTCACACTATGTTTCAGAACTCCTCTCCCACTTCCTGGCGAAGCAGGCGTAGAAGTCAATCTTGGCATGTATGCACAAGGTCTAGGCACTGAGGGCAATCAGCCCAAAGAACCTGAACCAGTAAAAGAGACACCTAAAGTTGAAGAGACTAAGCCTCAGGAAATAGAAGAAGACATCTCTAGCGAAGATGAAGACGTTCCTTCTTTAGATAAGAATATTGAAAAGGAAAAAGAAGAAGAGAAGCTTGTAGAAGAGGTCATTCCAGAAGAGAAACCTGTTGTGAACCAAAGAGCTATTTTCAATGCTCCTAAGAACAAGAAAGAACCTTCATCAGAAGGAAATACTGAAGGTGCTGGAGAGAAAGGCATGCCTAACGGATTGAAAGACATTGAAAGATATGAAAGCAATGGTGGCAGCGGCGGCGGTCCAGCTTACGACCTAGGAGGCCGAGGCGCCAAGAGCATATCTTCTCCAAGCAAGGAATTCAGCGAAGAAGGAAAAATCGTCGTTGACATAAAAGTGGATAGAAACGGATATGTCGTCGATGTGAAAATAGGTAAAGGCACCGATATAGTCGACAGTTCAATGCGTGAAAATGCGATGGCTGCGGCGAGAAAGTCAGTGTTCAACAAAGACGAAAATGCTCCGGAAATACAAAGCGGAACGATAACTTATACTTACATCAAAAGACAATAAAAACTAAAAGAATATGAATTACAAAGAGACATTAGATTGGATGTTCAACAAACTGCCAATGTATCAACGCATTGGTGCAGCAGCATATAAAGCAGACCTTAACACAACAATTGAAATACTCGCTTATCTTAACAACCCTCAAGACAATTTCAAATCGGTACATATCGCAGGCACCAACGGAAAAGGCAGCACATCACACTCTTTGGCATCAGTGTTCCAAGCAGCAGGCTTTAAGACTGGACTTTACACATCACCTCACCTCCGCGACTTCAGAGAAAGAATACGCATCAACGGAGATATGATTTCTGAAAACGAAGTCGTCACTTTCATAGAACATCATAAAGACAAACTGGAAGAGCTGCAACTCTCATTCTTCGAGATGACAGTGGCTATGGCTTTTGATTATTTCAGAAAAGAAAAAGTCGATATCGCCATCATTGAAGTGGGCATGGGCGGACGCCTCGACTCTACCAATGTAATACAACCTGAACTCAGCCTCGTGACAAACATCTCTTTGGATCACGTCAAATTCCTCGGCGACTGTGAAGAAAAAATCGCTGTAGAGAAAGCCGGCATAATAAAAGAAAACACTCCTATTGTCATTGGCGAGACTCAAGAGAAAAGCAAAGACGTATTCACAGAAAAAGCTAAGGAAAAAAACAGCCCTATATATTTCGCAGACCAAATCTTCGAATGCAAAAAGAAAGACGGCCTGGCTTTGGAATATCATTCTTACGATATCTTCAAAAACAATGAGATGTATCTCAACGATTTGAAATTCCCACTGCTTGGCAACTATCAGAAGAAAAACCTGGCAACAATTATATGCGCCTTAGATATCTTGAAAAATAAATTCCACATCAACGAAAACAATATCAAAGACGGATTGTTGAATGTAGTGAAATATACCGGCTTGATGGGAAGATGGCAGGTTATAAACAAGAAACCTCTTGCCATTGCTGACACCGGACATAACGTCGCTGGAATAAACGAAGTTAAAAAACAATTGGCAGAAACAAAATTCGAGAAGCTGCACTTCGTCTTGAGCGTGGTCAACGATAAGGATATTGAAGGCATATTGGAACTTCTCCCTAAAGATGCAGAATATTATTTCTGTAAGGCCGACATACCTAGAGGTCTGGAAGTAGAGATACTAGCAGAAAAAGCCACCAGATGCGGACTAACAGGAAAAACATACACATCAGTGAAAGAAGCTTATGCAACGGCATGTGCCAATGCAAGGGAAAACGATCTTGTATTTGTAGGCGGAAGCAATTTTACAGTTGCAGAAGTGGTTTGATTTAAAAATAACTTATCTTTGTAAAGAAAATAGATTTTGTGAAGAAAAGATTCAACCTCATATTATTATGCTTAATGCTGATATTTTTGGCATCATGTTCCATCAGGAAAAACATACCTGAAGGAAAGATGATATTGAAACATAATAATGTAGAGATTGGCTCTAAAGACGTTGACTTCACGAAATCAGACATCACACCTTATATATCACAGTCAGCTAATTCCAACTTCCTTGGATTTATGCCATTGACTTGGATATATTATAAGACAGACGATAAAACTGATAAAAAATTCTACAATTGGATCAACAAAACGATTGGCGACAAGCCTGTCTATTACAGCAAAGATCAGAAAGACAAGTCGGTGACACAAATCAGCAAATATCTTGACGATATTGGCTATTTCAATTCTACAGTATCCACAAAAGTGAAGAACAAAAGAGGAATAGGATCTGTCGTATATGAAATACACCCGACACAGCCTTATATCATTGACGAGATTTCTTATAAAATAAAAGATTCTACCATATATAAATATGTCAAGGAGATAGAGAACGTGTTGCCTGCCAAGAAAGGCAATATCTATAATGCCTTCATCTTAGATGATGAACGTGACATGATAAGTGAATATCTTAAGAACAACGGCTACTACTATTTCTCCAAGGATTATATTTTCATGGAAGTCGACACCAATTTCATGGCACATAAGGCAAACATCAATATCAGAATTGATGACGCAATAAATCCTGCAACACAAAAGATAGAAAGCCATAAAAGATATCAGATAAACAATATATACATTTATCCTAATAGCTCTACACTAAACCTCAACAGTATTGACACCCTTGCACATATTGTCAGATTAGGCAAAAAACAAGATGACGAAACTTTCTACTTTGTATTCAGCAGTGACCCAAAGATAAGATTCAAAACCTTTGACAACCAGATCCACATACATAGCGGACAGCCATACAGTCTGCGCTCTGTGACACAGACATATAAGTCACTAAACAACCTAAAGATATACAACCTCACAAACATAGACTTTGAGCCTGTAGAGAGTGAAAACGACAGCATCAAGCTGTTGAATTGCAATATTTCATTAAACAGAACAAAAGTAAATTATTACAGTCTGCAGGTAGAAGGCACCAACTCCAGCGGCGACTATGGTATTTTAGGCAGTCTCACCTACCGTAACAGAAATATTTTCAAAGGATCTGAAATCTTTAACATTAGTGCTAAATTTGGTACACAGGCACAGTCAGTACTTGATGACGAAGGAACTACAAGTCTATTCAACACCAAGGAATTCGGTATTGACGCAAGCATTTACTTCCCTAAGTTTCTAAGTCCTATAAAATTCAACAATTTTGCAAAAGAATTTCAGCCTAGGACAACCTTGACAACAGGTTACAACATACAATCAAGACCAATATACCTTCGACAGATTACCGTATTTACTTTCGGTTACAACTGGATGAGCAACGATCACGTACAGCAAATTTTTACGCCTATAACACTCAATAGCGTTAAGGTCGACCCAACCCCATCATTTGAAGAGGTTCTTGAACAGGAGACAAACCAACGTATCAAAGACCAATATACGAGCCACTTGATTATGGGTATGGACTATACTTATATCTTCAACAACCAAAATGTCAGATTCCTTAATGACTTCTTCTATTTCAAGGCAAACATTCAATCCAGCGGCAATATTTTATCAGCCTTTAATAACACATCATTGATAAAAACCGTTGACAATTATCACGAAATTTTCGGCATCAGATATGCACAGTATGTGCGTCTTGCATTAGATTTCAGATATTTCCACTATACTTTCGGAGAACATCAGATTGCTACACGTTTCATGTTAGGCGCTGGTATTCCTTTTGGAAACTCATACGATATGCCATTCGAAAAAAGTTTCTATGCCGGCGGCACTAATGGCATGAGAGGCTGGCAATTCCGTGAATTAGGTCCTGGCACTTTCAGTAATCCAGACAAGCTTAACATAGAAAGAATCGGTGATATACAACTGGAATTCAACCTCGAATATCGTTTTCCAATCTACAGCATATTCAAAGGTGCCGTATTCACTGATATAGGCAATATATGGACCATGAGAGAAAGCGAGACTTTCGTAGGCGGTGAGTTCCATTTCGATACATTCTACAAACAACTTGCAGCAGATGCCGGTTTCGGCCTGAGGCTCGACATTTCTTTCATGCTTTTCCGCCTCGACGTGGCAGCGCCTATGGTAAATCCAGCTTACCCTGAAGGTCAACGATGGAGAATCAGCAAGTTACAACTCAACGACTTCATCCTCAACTTCGGTATCGGTTATCCATTCTAAGATTATTATTATGGATAGAAATACATTATTTAATATATTGTTGAATAATTTCGGTTTCACTCCTACCGAAGGTCAAGCCAAGGTTTTATATCATCTTTCTGCATTTATTTTAACGGAGAAAGAACGACCTGTGTATCTTTTAAGAGGATATGCTGGTACAGGAAAGACGACATTGGTTTCTGCTTTAGTCAAGACTTTGCCTAGCCTGGGAATGCGTTATCAACTGCTCGCCCCTACAGGAAGAGCTGCCAAGGTAATGAGCACATATACAGGAAAAGCAGCCTCCACATTACACAGAAAGCTATATCGGTTTCAAGTCAATGCCAACGGAGAATTTCGTATGGCAAGAGCTGAAAACAAAGCCAAAGACACTATATTTATCGTTGACGAATGTTCTATGATATCGGATCAGGGTGACGGATATTCCTGGTCGCGCTCACTTCTCGACGATTTAATAGAATACGTCTTCAGCGGCAGCTGTTGTAAATTGCTGCTTATCGGAGATTCCGCTCAGCTGCCGCCAGTAGGCCTCGACATCTCCCCCGCAATGGACTTCGACATCCTGAAAAACAGTTTCGCTCTCACACTAGCCACTTACGAGATGAAAGAAGTGATGCGACAAAACTTGGATTCGGGGATATTATATAATGCTACGGAAATCCGTAATTTAATGTCAACCGGACAACAGTCAACAGTCTTTTATGATAATCAATTTGAATTACCATTATTAGACATTAAAAATTTCTCAGATATCGAAAAGATTGATCCGATGTCGTTTGAGGAATTACTATGGCAGAGTTTCGGTGACAAGAGAAGCAACAACGATGCTGTCGTAATCTGCCGTTCCAACAAGAGAGCCAATATGTTCAACCAAGCCATCAGAAGCAGAGTGCTGCAGGAAGAAGGCGAACTATCTACCGGCGACAAGCTGATGGTTGTGAAGAATAATTATTATTGGAGCGGTCAGCAGTCAGCAGTCAGCGATCAGCAGTCAACGGTCAACAGTCAACGGTCAATGGCCAGCAATCAAGAGGTGCCTGAGCTTGTCGAAGGCACAACTAAAGGATTCGGCACTTCGACAAGCTCAGTGACCGAAACATCTCAGCAACTTAATATATCCTTCATCGCTAATGGCGATATGATTGAGATTATGAGAATCAACAAGTTTGAGGAGATGTATGGTTTTCATTTCGCTGATGTCGACATACAGCTGACGGATTATGAGGAAGCTCCGACGCTTTCTGTCAAGATAATAATGGAGACATTATACAGCGATTCCCCTGCCCTCACCAATGAAGAAGCTAAGAGACTATATCAAGCTGTTGAAGAAGACTATATGGACATTCCCAAAGCTGCAGACCGCCGTAAGGCGATGAAAGACAATCCTTATTACAACGCGCTACAGGTGAAGTTCGGTTATGCTTTGACGTGTCACAAGACCCAAGGCGGACAATGGAGCAATGTGTTCATAGAAGCGCCATACCTGCCAAATGAGACCACGCTGGAACTCGGCGACCTCCGTTGGCTATACACCGCCATGACTCGCGCCAGCGAGAAGGTGTATCTGGTCAATTTCAAGGATGAATGGTTTATGTGATTGATTGTACGGACGCGATTTATCGCGTCCTACATTAATGGATACGATTTATCGCGTCCTACATTAATGGACACGATGAATCGTGTCCGTACATCACATTGCTGATATTGATGGAATATACGTACGGACGCGATTTATCGCGTCCTTTACACATGTGGACACGATGAATCGTGTCCGTACATGCATACATGCATAAATGCATACGATGTTAATAATTTTTATATATTTTTTTGTTGAAATATTGTGATTATCACAATACCTTTGCAAAAACTAAAATTTATGGGTAACATTTATCATGAGCGCAAATCTCCGCGTGCCAATTGGCATGAGTACGATGGTGGAGATTATTTTGTAACTATATGTACAAAAGACAAATTTCATTATTTCGGTGAGATAAAAAATGACGAGATAAAATTGACAGACATCGGCATTTATCTAAAATCACAAATTGAAAATATTCAGAAATATTATCCATTTGCTGAAGTATTGTTATACACTATTATGCCGAATCATATTCATTTAATAATATCCATTTGTACGGACGCGATTCATCGCGTCCATACATCAGACGCGATTCATCGCGTCCATACGGCAGTGAACACGAATGATACAGCGATTCATCGCGTCCATAATAATGATAATAATGATACAATGGACGCGATTAATCGCGTCCCTACATCGGCGCGCAATGTAATGAAAAAGCAGATGTTAGGCAGTGTAATACGTGGGCTGAAAGCTCGCGTCACAAAATATGCCAATGACAACAAAATACAATTCGCATGGTTGGGACGTTATAACGACAGAATCATTCGTAATAAAAATGAGATGAACAGAATAGCAGAATATATCACCAACAACCCTATCAAATGGAAATCGAATTGATTTTGTATTATTGCGATGCCATCCCTATTGTACGGACGCGATTTATCGCGTAAATTCCCTATTGTACGGACGCGATTTATCGCGTCCATATATATAGGACACGATGAATCGTGTCCGTACATTGTACATTGGTGGACACGATAAATCGTGTCCGTACATGCATACCACAAAAAAATTTCCGCCGAGGTTTTTACCCCCGACGGAAATTGATTAAATAAATCAAATAAAGTAAGGATGCGATTAATCGCATCCCTACACGCTTTTATTCTCGAACAGGACGAATAGAATACCCGAGGTAGCGTTGAGTGGTGCTGCTGACCACGTAGTGACTACTGCTATTGAAGGAGAGGAGGCAGGAGGAGTTGTTGTAGCCATCGCCGCGAGGCGTAGAACTCCAATAGCTGCCATCGTCACCTGGAGTATGAAGCGATGTATCAATGCGATAAGCCGCAGCAGGAAGGAAAATACAGTTGCTGTTTACTTTTGATGCAACCTTATAGCCATTAACGCCATTTTGCGTTGTCCAGGTCCAGGTACAATTATTTATCAGTTCGTACATTTCGTTTTCTGTTGGCATACGCCATTCACCGCCCCAGTTAACAGTAGCCGCATCGTATTCTGTACCGCTGATGTCACTCATAGGCTTATTGTATGTTTCACTATTGGCTGCGGTATATGTTTCTTTTGTAACTACTTCACCCCATGCGTAATAGTTACCATATTCTTCTGGCGTAGTTGCTCCGATATTATGTGTAGCCCATTTCAAGCCAGATGGCAAGCCTAAGTCTACACACTCATATTCTATTGGAGTTTCCAATGTTGTAAATGAAACCACCTCGCTATATGAAGTTCCTTCACTATTTGTAGCGTATGCCTTTACATAATATGTAGTATTTGGGGTTAAATCTATCAATGCATTGTTTATATATCCCCCTTCGTTTTCTAAAACAACCTTATTATCTGCTTCGCTTGGCTCTGCGTTTGTACCCCAATAGAAACCACGTTCTGTGATTTCAGAGCCTCCATCTGTTGCGTATGTACCAATTACTGCAGTAACATCTGTACATTTTACTTCTAATATTGTAACAACTGGCATTTCAATGCCGATTCTACTTTTAACCGGGCGCACAGAGTAGCCGTTGTCACGACCGTGGTAGCTCGTGTAATGACTACCACCATCAAATTCGAGGTAGTATGCGATGCTGGTAGTACTGCTCGGCGTAGAACTCCAATAGTAACTGCGACCACAACTTCCGCTATAAAACGAATTTCCACTAAAATACCCTACTGCAGGAAGGAAGATGCTATTGCCATTAGGTCCTGTTACCTTATAGCCTTTAACACCGTTTTGTTTGGTCCACTCCCATGTACATTTGTTATTTAATTCTTCCATTTCTGCATTTGTTGGCATTCTCCAATCACCTCCCCAGTTGGCAGTAGCCGCATCATATTGTGCGTTACCAGAGATGTCTTCCATTTGTTTTCCGTATGTCAAACTATTTGATTGGTTATATTCTTCTTTTGGTTTTGTCTCTCCCCATGCGTAATAGTTTCCGCATTGTTCTGGCGTCTTGGCTCCCACATTACATGTAGCCCATTTCAATCCAGAAGGCAATCCGAGGTCAACCCATTCGTGACCATTCTCAGTACCAGTGCTCTGAGCACCCAAAGGCATGTTTAATCCGAGTAAACAAACAAGTGCTATTATTATTGTTGATAATTTTTTCATGATATTTCTTTTTTAAAGGTCAACAGACAACGGTCAACGGTCAACAGTTCTTGAGTATATGGTGCCTGAGCTTGTCGAAGGCAGCTGTCACTTCGACAAGCTCAGTGACCAGCGAACATTGTCTGTTGTCTGTAGTCTGTTGACTGTTGTCATTACTTCATATAAACTACTTTTTCTCTTTGCATCATATTGCCGTTAACATACATATTGATGATGTAGATACCTGCTGGCATGTCTGTCTTAGGTTGCCATTCGTAATTGTATTCTCCTCTGCTTTGTGTGCCGAGATTGATATTGGCAACTTCCTGTCCCATCATATTGCTGATGGTCAATGTAACTTTTGCACTTGCTGCACCAACAACGTATGGTATGTTCAAACTGCCGTTGAATGGGTTTGGATATGCCTGGTTGAGTGCATATACTTCTGTTGGTGTATTGACATTCATCATATCTTCCACAGCTATTACGTTTACGCCCTCTGTGTCGGATAAAATCATCTCATCCATTTCGGCATCGCCTATTCTTAATATAGCATGTTTGCCGACACCAAGTTTAGCTCCGCTCATGCTGTATGCCATGAACATATATCTTCCGTCGTTGACAAACTGAGCTACTTGCTCAAACTTATCCATTGCAGAGAGAACCTCTATTTCTTCAGCATCATCGCAGTTGAAATATACCTGAACACCTGCAAGTTCAACAGGAGTGTCAACATAAAGTATTCCATCCACTATTGAATAAGTTGCTGCAGCACGTGGGGTATTGTCAGCCTCAGACTTGCCTGTAGTGATAATGCTGATAATTCGAACAATATCCATGACGTCTATCTCACCTTCACCGTTAACGTCAGCAGCGCCGAATACGAAAGGCTGAGGCATTCCACCTGTGATGTATGAAACCACTGTCACGATATCAGCCACGTCAACATTCAAGCTGCCGTTTGCGTCACCAGGCTGGGCTGTGAGTGGAACTGTAGATACATTTCTCGAAGCCTCGCTTTCAGTGAGGTTAGTACGCAATGTCTTATAGAAATAATAATAACGCTCACCTGGAACAACATCAAAGTCTGTAAATAATGTATCTGTTATCAATTCATTATTTACAAGCAGTGTATCAGTATTGTTACCTCTTTCATTTATCTGATAACGATACATATTCCATCCAAGATGGTCGTTGAAATAAGTGGAGTCATTTTCCCAAACCAAATCAACCTTGCCAATACCAGGAGTAGCCTCGAAGCCTGTACTCATTGAACCAGCAGCAGCCACCTGTACGTTGAAGCGTTTGTTTTCAAAAGGAATTTCAAAGAATTCGTTATCCATTGCATTAGCTACATAGATACGATTAAGACCGTCCGTCACAGCAGATGCATCTAAGTCTAGATATACAGTATATATAGTACTATCAGCGCTCCAGCTACCGTCTATAGCGATAGCATTCTGAGTATAAGGAGGACGCACGCCCATTGCCACCATAGGAGGAGTAGAAATATCCATAGCACGGTTGAAATAAACCTCAAACTTATGACGACCCACGCCAAGAGGTGTCACTTCATCAAACTCATCCTGAGCATCCTTGCCATTTACAAGAACCTTCCAAACGATACCATGAGCCTTAGAAGAAGGACGACGCTCAGCAGTACTTTCATCTATATCATTAAATGTTGATGAACCAGGAGTGTCTATATCATAGATATGAGAACTTATTATCTCATCTTTTGAAGAACCGAGGTATGTGCCATTCATAGGACATACAATCATTGATGAACCAGAAATACTAACATCATTGTATGATATTATCTCCTTATTGCTATTCATCTGATAATTATTAAAAACATTACCCAAAAGAACATAACCAGAACGAGTATTATCTCTATGAGTAGAAGATATATAATCATAAGCTGTAAAACAATTTCCTACTACATTATTAGCAAAATCAAATGTTGCCCCAGGTCCATTATCACATGATATTCTCAATCCGCCAACAGTAGTCGTATTTAATGAGTAATTAGGTATGTTTACATGAGACTGATTATACATCACATTGGTATTTGTCACATTCACACCTGACAAACAATCGCCACTACCATTATTGTATCTTACAATACAATTATCTAACAAAGCTTTTCTTGAATAAGTAATATCAATATTATTGAGTTCAGTTCCCGAGTTCAAGATTTCATTCATATATTCAAACTCGTAGTCATCATCGTAATAACAATATTCATAATATATCGGGTCTTTAGAATTACCAATTATACTTGCATATTCTATTATGCAATAAGACAGAGTATCACTGCGTCCTAATAGCAATTTATATCCACCTTGTCCAAGGTCAGTCTTTGTAAAAGTAATCATATTACCTGGTTCGCCTTTGGCTATTATCTTACCATTGTTAACCATACTTATGTTATCTTTAAACTTAACTATGGTTCCTGGCAAAATTGTAAGAGTTGTTCCTTCAGTAACGCCAAAAGACTCTGTTACTATATAATGCACATCAGGGCTTAGCGTCATATCTTCTGTTAGAAGACCTTTAAGCTCAACGCCATTTTCCACATGTATAGTAAACGGCTGTTCCATAACTTCATCAGCATTAGGGCATGTTGCTTTCAAGACCAAATTTATATAACGTCCGTCAACGACATTATCTGCAATCTTCATCTTAACAGGATTAACAGCCTTACTCTTGGCGTAAGCAGAAAGATTATGTCCGAATTCTATATTATCGTTTTCAATAAACTCAATTGTTCTGTCGTCTTCATATTCGTCAAATTCGAGCCAGTATGTGATATCTTCTGCTGCACCCCATGTTGTACGTAATGTAGGATAGAAATACAATATCTCTCCAGCGTCAGGACGTCCGTCGCCATCACCTTCTTCATCAGTAATCTGATATGTCACAGCCTGTAACTGAGCTGGTGCTGGACCTGCTTCATAACATGCCAAGAAGTCAACATGGCTTCCAGAAGTATTAATCAAGTCACCCCAGAGCATTTCCTGAGAAGGGTAATCTTTAGCAACCAAAAGAGCAGAAACGCCGCCAGCCACCAAAGGACAAGCCATTGAAGTACCATTGAAATACTTATATTGTCCATTAGGCACAGTGCTTATTATGCTAACACCTGGAGCTTGCAATTCGTAATTGTATAATTGTTCTTCATCAAATCCAGAGTATGAAGGACCATCGCAGTCGTAGTTAGAGAAACTAGCAAGATAACCTTCATCCATTGTTGCCTGCACACCAAGAACAAATGTAAATGCAGCAGGATAGAAAGGCATATCAGTAACATAAGGATTAGCACAAATAGCCCAGTCATCAATATTCAAACCATTATTACCGGCGGCAGCAACAATAACACAGTTTTGGTATGCTTGTGCCAATGCTTGTTCAAGGGCTATTGAGTATGCGACAGAACCCAGACTCATGCTAATGATATCAGCGCCATTGTTCTTTGCATAGCCAATACCTTCAATAATTGTAGAAATAGCACCAGAGCCATTGCTTTGCATAACTGTAACAGGCATGATATATGCGTTAGGGTTAGCACCTACTACGCCTTTGCCGTTAGTACCAACTGCGGCTGCAATACCAGCGCAGTGAGTGCCATGGCTGTTGTAGTCGCGCACGTCGCCTGTCTTGTTTACAAAATCCCAACCATGTATATCGTCTTTAAAGCCATTGCCATCATCGTCACTGCCATTGGCTATTTCATTAGGGTTAGTCCAGATGTTAGCTGCAAGGTCAGGGTGTGTGATATCAACACCTGTATCAAGGATAGCAATAACAGGACGTTCAGTACTAGAATTATCATCAAAATCATCCTCGTATGCTTGCCAAAGATCATCAATATTTGTGGCACTTATACCCCACTGCTGGCTATAATAAGGCTCCTTTCTATAAGTCTTATAAGCAAAATAATTATAATCAGGATCTCTATTCTCATCATAATTTGGCACTTCGACAGGCTCAGTGACCGACATGATGCCTGAGCTTGTCGAAGGCGTTGTCTCTACGCCTAAGGCGTACATAATATAATTCGGCTCCGCAAACTCAACCTCATCCATTCCGTTGAATTCGTCTATGAGTTCTCTTGTCTTGCTTACATCACCACCTATCTTCACCAAGCAGAGACGGCTGAGGTCACGTTCAACAACGTCGGCGCCGTTATAGCTCTTGGATGTACGGAAGTCATGTCTTTTCTCATCGCCAGGACAAAGCTGTCTGACAGACTCAACATTGTACTTTGTAAATAACTTATCGACAGCAGACATGCCAGTGCTTTGCAGTTTGTCATTTCTGTCGTACTTCAGATTGAAGGAACTCTTATCGGCAAACTTGACGATAATCTCACCTTCCACTGCATTGTTACGATTCATGAAGTCGATTTTCACTACTTCATCCTCGTTGTTTCTGTCCTGCGCAAAACCGCATAAAGCAGTTGCAAGGACCAACATTAAAGTAAAAAGTTTCTTTTTCATAATGTTTGAAATTAAGTCAACGGACAACAGACAACGGACAACTGCCCGTGCGTATGCAATCCATCACTGTTAATTATTTATTTAATTTTTCATTTCCCTTTAGCCTTTTGCCATTAGCCTTTAGCCTTTAGTCATTTGTCTTGAGCCCTTTGTCATTCATCTTTAGTCTTGAGCCCTTTGTCATTCATCTTTAGCCTTTAGCCTAAAAATCGCGAATGCAGAAAGCAAGAGAACACCGCCACCGAGAGGCACTTCCGAAGACTGGTCATCTGCAAGACCATGCGAAGCAGGTAATGCTGGCATATCAATTCCCCATGATGTCTCTCTCGTATCCACATTAGAATATGCAAAGAAACCATCAGACTGAGCGTTAATATTAAATACTAATCCTATTGTAAAAATTGCTGTTATTATAAGTTTTTTCATTTTATTATTTTTTTAAGTTAACAAGACCGTAGGGACGCGATTAATCGCGTCCGTACTTCGTGGGTATACGGTCGCTGAGCTTGTCGAAGCGATGAGCATTGTGCCTTCGACAGGCTCAGGCACCGAGGATGAAGTCCCGTAGGGACGCGATTAATCGCGTCCGTACTCTGTTGTCTGTTGTCATTATTCTAATATTATCTTCTGTACATTAATTCCTTTATCATCATTTTTTTGTATCACGTATACACCTGCGCTGAAGCCTCCCGTAGGGACGCGATTAATCGCGTCCGTACAATTGCCGTTATATATGCAGCGGCCCATCGCGTCAAATATGCTGATATCGGCATCACCTGAAATGTCGTAGATTACAATATCACCATTATTTATATATGCAAAATGACTGTTGTCCGTTGTCTGTTGTCCGTTGTCTTTCAGCAACACGAATCTTTCTGCATTATCATCAGACGCTGCTATGAATGAATATTCGTTTTCCAAAAGCAGATTGATCTTTTCACCTGTCATACGATCCAACAGCACAAGGTTCTCGAAATCGCCTTTAAGTTCGAAGCTCAATGTGTAGCTTCCCATTTCCTTTGCATCGAAACATACAGGGATTTCTTTTGCATCTTCATTGCTGTTGAAGATAGCATAATTGACATCTGACTCTTTCACATAAACAGTAGCTATTCTGTCGTTGAAGTTATGCAGTTTAGGGAAGCCGCTGCTTTCGTTTTCTCCGAAACGGATGATGAGGTTGTCAGAAGTTTCAGAATTAGAAGCTATAATATTGATATAATCCTTTTTCTCATTTCTTGATTTTTCAGAAGCATCATATTCAAGAAATGGATTTTTTCCGCATGTACAAATCATAAAACCCTCTCCTACTTTTATGGTTCCTTCAACATTATAAATATATGCTCCAGTGGTAGAATTTAATGTCACGAATCCATCCTCCATTCTTCTCGAATTATAATTCATATAATCTTCCCAAACGATATCAAAACTAAACGGATTACCTAAAAGATGGAAGTTTGCCCAATCATTATTTGAATTATAAGAAATAGGAAAATCGTGATATATAGCTTCATTATACAAAACTCCTTTAAACGATGCTGTAGTTTGTGTTTCGTATGAAGCCAGATAACCAACTCCTTGTTGGAACTCTGTTTCAAAGTCATTATGACTTTTATAGTTAACCCATTGAAGTTCTGCATTGCCATCAAATTTATACAAGTCATAATCGCCACTTGCCGGTAAAAATCCTTCTGTTTGAGCATTTATCATTGGAGAAGAAACGAATTGCCATCCGCTTTTTTGAGTGCTCCATGATGTAGGGTTAACGATATTCTTATTAAATGTTGCAGCAACATTTTTGCTTGTCTGAACTATCTGTCCTCCCTCTTCAATTATCAAGGCATTTGGGTCACCGTTAGACAACTTTTCAGTTACTGTCAAGAGACCACCATCCTGAATCGTCAAAGATTTGTTTTCATTAATAACCAAGCTATTTACAGTAATGTCGCTTTTATTTGTAATTATAGCTGCGCCGTTTACGACCACGTCATCATCGGCTGTTGGCAATGTTTTGTTTTGCCAGTTGTTTACATCATTCCAAGAGCCCTCACCTGTAAAAATAACAGCTGGGATTGGGGTAATGAAACTTATTTTATATGGTTCTGTTGCTGTGCCTTCAGTTGCATCTATTTCAAATGTATATGACTGATTGCAGTCTAATTCCAGCACTGAAGCTGTGTTATGGTCATACAATTTGAATGTAAGCTCACATGCAGCATCACTGAATAAAGTGATATTATAAACATACTTACCTGTAATGTTGGATATTGAAGGAAGAGCGGATCCTCTGACCTCATCACCACAAAACACACCTAACTCGAGATTGTTATTCTGCTGCTCCACATCATCAACATAAACTGTAGCTACCATATTCATATTATGTTCATATTGCTGATGATCAAACTGCCAATACAGTTCTGACGATGACGCAAACGCCAGTCTTGAACTTAAGAGAATACCTAATACAATAAAAATCTTTTTCATTATTTAATTATTTATTTGTTTGACTTATTATTTTCACGTTTTTCTTTCAAGGAATATGACAATACCTTTTCTGATGAATCTGTGTTCTTATACTTATACCCTTCTCCTGGTTTAAGGACAGTAAGCGAGCCATCCCAACAACCATATTCTTCATAATATCTCGCGAACTGAGTTTGTGATTTTATAAAGTCACCGTCTTTAGGTGTAAAACCTAAATCAATGTCATTTAGAGACATCTCTGTCGCAACAGGATAACTCAACCAGTTCCAGCCAGGTCTTAAAACATAAGAAAATTCCGACAAATCAGTCAAAGTTCCACTAATTGTCATGGTACATGGAGTTGATATCTTAATCATATATAGACTATTGTTATCTATGGTTTTCAATGAGCCATCCCATAACTGTACGTCCTCATAATATGTTGCAAATTCCGTATGTGATTTTATCTGCTTCGCATTACCTCCCAATGCTTGCTGAACCTTATTCAGTCCTTCTTCTCCTTCTATATCTATATACGTCGAATACCAATTCCAGCCTTCTTTCATTTCCTTGCTATGCATACTCGACAACTTTATCGCCTTTATCTTATCGCCGCCTGAGTTCTTGTTGTTGCCCTTAACATCACAGAGGACAATATTCTTAAGGCTTACAGTAGCGCTCTCGTTTTGAGCATCGTCTTTTCTCACAAGTCTTATTTTCAAGACTGCTCCTTCATTGCCTGCGATGATGTCGTTGCTCATTGAGAAAACCAAAATCTTAAACGTACTGTCGTTGACAGCTACAGCAGTCTTGCTGAATCCTGAACAGCGTTCTGTCAGCTTGACATCACTACCAGATAATGTATAATATTTATTAGGAAAACTGAAGTCAGCTTGAATAGCTGTCAACTCTGAATAATTATCCAAATTAACAAGAATATCTAAATATTTAATTGAAGTGACATCATCATTGTCAATCTGAAGTTCATTTGGCTCATATCTGGTGCCCAATACTTTTACAACCAACAATCCTGTCGTAGGGTCATTGCTATATATTCTCATTGTACTTTTTATCTCGCCTTCAACATCCTTATTACAGCTGACGTTGATAGTTCCTGACTGATAATCATTTATCACCAAAGGAAATTCTGTTGTTGAGAATAGATAATCGTCATTGAATTTCACGCTGTCAATTCTCAGTGGTGCGTTGCCATTGTTATATATTCCATACTCACTGCCAATGGTTTCTGTCACTGATGATGGCACCAACTCATGAGTGGAGCTAGCACTAATTTTGGGTGCTCTCACACTGACGTATCCCGAATAATAATCAGACACAACATTCTCTGCAGATGCATTGGCAATGATGACATTCTTAGGATATAGATAATGATAACCGCTGTTGCCTTTTATCTTAATCTTAAGACTTGCAATTACGCCGTCGTTACCAGCGAAAGATGAATTTGTCAAAGAATAAGCGCCAACGACGAGAGTATCGTTTCTCATGCTCGCAAATCCTAAATGGTCAGTCTTACGTGATGACAACTCAAAGCTACCGGCCTGATATTGCAGTGCACTAGGCATCTTGACGCAAAATTGAAAACCGCTTATCTCGTCCATATTGTTAATCTTGATATTGAAATCAATAACACTATCACAATATCCAGATGTATAATCCAGATGTAACTCATTAACTGAATATGGGTCTGCAATGACTTTAGCTTTCTGGCTTCCGTTCGAAGCGTCAGACACAACAATGATATCGTATGTCACAGCTCCGGCAATCTGTGGTGCATATTGTATGGTATAAGATGTGCTGTTTCCAGATGAAACAACCTTTTCTGTAAATGATGGACATGATAAACTTTCATCAGAAAACATGAGTCCAGAAATTGTCATTGGGGCATTACCAATATTTTTTACGGTAAGGCTTCTTGTATAAGTGCTTCTGATTGGAATATGACCATAATTAAGTTCTGTTGTTATTATCTGCGCTTTGGGAGTAATGACCTTAACATTACCGTTTGATGTTGATAAAGGCAACTCTTCAGCGTTGGCATCAACCAATTTGGCCTTATTATTTTCAAGGATAAAATTACCAGGCTCATTTCCCAACTTCAGTTGAAAAGATGCTATCTTTCCTTCATTGCCGCTAAATGTAGAATTGGAAAATGAATAAGAATAAATCTTAAGAACACCATTCACCTCAGAAGCAATAAGCTGATGATCTTCACTTCTGTATAAAACAGCTGAATTTTGCACATAACTTAAATTCTCTCCAAGAGGAATTTCTGTCTGAAATGCAATGAAACTATCTGTGTTAGCAACAGACAGTTCAATCTCTACGATATCCTGTGGACCGCCTTCAGCCGATGTCAAGCTCATAATGTTTTGGGCTATAAGATGAGAGCTGAATGCAGAGAAGAGGATGATTATCAATAATATTTTTTTCATAAACTATATTTTATGTCAAAATTTCAAAAACAATTCAACAATAATTACAATACCCTTCTATGCTTACTGTTTCCAAGAAACATTAAGGTATCTGAATCTATTATAGACAATACAATATTGCAAAGCACAAAATCGCACCTTGTTAATAATTTTTAAATAAGATAGAAAAGGATTTAATTTATAGTATAAGCAGATGCTACAAAAGCGCAATGGGGGGGTAAAATACTAAATACCAACAAGTTAACAATACAGTTAACTTTTAAGACCAAATCACTATTATAATATTTCAACCCTGACATTTTGATTTATTATTAGTTGCAAAATTAAAACTTTTTTCGAAACTAAAAAATTATAATCAAAAAAAATAATCACATAAATCAGAGTAATTACAAACAAAAAAAACCGCCCAAAAATGAGCGGTTTTCAAAATGAGAATTGTAGTAATATAATGTTTTTATATTATTTACAGAATCTGTGGTTTTTGCCAGGATAGTAAGCAACATCACCAAGTTCTTCTTCGATACGGAGAAGTTGGTTGTACTTACAGATACGGTCTGTACGTGATGCTGAACCTGTTTTAATTTCACCTGTGTTAAGAGCAACTGCGAGGTCAGCGATTGTTGTATCTTCTGTTTCGCCTGAGCGGTGGCTCATAACAGCTGTATATTGGTTACGGTATGCCAAGTTAACAGCGTTGATTGTTTCTGTCAAAGAACCGATTTGGTTAACTTTAACGAGGATTGAGTTAGCAACATTACGTTCAATACCTAATCTCAAACGATTTTCATTTGTTACGAACAAGTCGTCACCAACGAGTTGAATCTTGTTGCCGAGAGCGTCTGTCATTAAGCGCCAGCCATCCCAATCATCTTCTGCCATACCATCTTCGATAGAGATGATAGGATATTTTTTGCACCAGTTTGTCCAGTAATCAACCATTTGAGCTGGAGTCAATTTATCACCTGTTGATTTGTGGAGGTGGTAAACATTTTCTTCTGGCAAGTAATATTCTGATGAAGCTGGGTCGAGAGCGATGAAAATTTCTTCACCTGGTTTACGACCTGCTTTTTCGATAGCTTGAAGAATAACTTCAATAGCTTCTTCATTTGAACGGAGGTTAGGAGCGAAACCGCCTTCGTCACCAACGTTTGTTGAATAACCAGCGTTTTTAAGAACAGTCTTGAGGTTATGGAAGATTTCTGCACCCCATTGGATAGCTTGACGGAATGATGTAGCACCAACAGGCATGATCATAAACTCTTGGAAGTCGATGCTATTGTCTGCATGTGAACCACCATTGAGAATATTCATCATAGGAATTGGAAGAGTGTTAGCGCTAACACCACCAACATAACGATATAATGGTTGACCTGTTACGAGCGCACCAGCTTTAGCACAAGCTAAAGAAACACCGAGGATAGCGTTTGCACCGAGTCTATCTTTATTTGGTGTGCCATCTAAAGCCAATAATTTCTTATCTATTTCATTTTGATCTAGAACGTCAAGACCGAACAATTCGTCAGCTATTAAAGTATTAACATTTTCAACAGCTTTAAGAACGCCTTTTCCAAGGTAAGTTGATTTGTCACCGTCACGAAGTTCTCTTGCTTCGTGAACACCTGTTGATGCACCTGATGGAACAGCTGCGCGGCCCATTGCGCCACCTTCTGTTACGACATCAACTTCAACTGTTGGATTACCACGTGAGTCTAAAATCTGACGTGAATGAACATATGCTATTCTACTCATAATAATAAAATATAAAATGTTTAAAAATATTTACTTAAAAAAAAGACCCGACCAAAGTGTCAGGTCTTTTTAATATTTATTTATTCTGCTGAAGCTTCTGTTGCTTGAGCTTCTTCTACAGCTGGAGTTTCAGTTTTTTTCTTACCGCCTCTTCTGCGTGTAGCTTTAGCAACTTTATTAGCTTTCTTATCGTTGCCAGTATAGATTTCGTTATAGTCAACGAGTTCCATCATACACATCTCAGCGCTGTCACCAAGACGAGTACCTAATTTAATGATACGTGTGTAACCGCCTGGACGATTTTCAACTTTTTGGCTGATTTCGCGGAACAATTCTGTAACTGCTTCTTTACTTTGGAGCATAGCGAAAACTGTACGGCGTGATACTGTTGAATCATCTTTGGAACGAGTAATCATTGGTTCTACATAGATACGTAAAGCCTTAGCTTTAGCAACTGTAGTAACGATACGTTTATTAAGAATAAGCGAACAAGCCATATTAGCTAACATAGCATTGCGGTGAGCGCTTTTTCTTCCTAAGTGATTAAATTTCTTATTGTGTCTCATCTTTATTATTCCTTATCTAATTTATATTTGCTGATATTCATTCCAAATTCTAATCCTTTGCTTCTGACCAATTCTTCCAATTCTGTAAGAGATTTCTTACCAAAATTACGGAATTTAAGGAGGTCATGTTTATCAAGTGATACTAAGTCACCTATTGTCTCAACTTCAGCTGCTTTCAAGCAGTTCAAAGCGCGGACTGAAAGATCCATCTCGACCAACTTAGTTTTAAGAAGTTGACGAATGTGCAATGAATTTTCGTCCAAGTCGTCTGATGCTGCTTTCTTTTCATCCATCATTGTAATTCTTTCATCTGAGAACAACATAAAGTGATAGATAAGTATCTTAGCTGCTTCTTCCAATGCATCTTTAGGATTGATTGATCCGTCTGTTTCAATATCAAATATGAGCTTTTCGTAGTCAGTTTTTTGTTCAACACGATAGTTTTCATATTTGTAGCTAACGTTTCTGATTGGAGTATGGATTGAATCTATGGCGATAGTGTCGATTGGAGCATTCAACACTTTGTTTTCGTCAGCATTCACATATCCTCTACCTTTGTTAATTGTCAATTCGATAGACAATTTTACAGAAGGGTCCATGTGGCAGATGACGAGCTCTGGGTTCAACACTTGAAACACTGAGAGGAACTTATTGATGTCACCAGCGACGAATTGATCTTGACCGCCGACAACTACATTAACCTTCTCAAATGTTTCGCCCGGGATTTGTTGTTTAAAGCGAACCTGTTTGAAACGTTGTACCATATCAGCAACGTCTTCTATAACACCATGTATTGGAGCAAGTTCATGTTGAACACCTTCAATACGAATTGATGTAATAGCATATCCTTCCAATGAAGAAAGAAGAACTCTTCTGAGTGCATTGCCGATAGTAGTAGCAAAACCTGGTTCGAGTGGGCGAAATTCGAAGACACCATGTTTGTCTGTCGATTCTACCATTATAACCTTATCGGGTCTTTGAAATGCTAATATTGCCATAATATCAGTTTATATTCGATTATTTAGAATACAACTCAACGATAAGTTGTTCATTGATGGTTTCAGGAATGTCCTCACGGTTTGGATAAGTCATGAACTTACCGCAAAGTTTATCTGAATCCCATTCTAACCATGGATAACGGTTTGTGTGACCTTCCACTGAATTAGTAACGACTTCCAAGCTCTTGGATTTTTCACGTACTGCGATGATGTCACCAACTTTCACGAGGTATGAAGGAATGTTGACAACCTTACCATTGACTGTAATATGACGGTGGCTTACCAATTGACGAGCTGCTGCGCGTGTTGGAGCAATACCGAAACGATAAACTAAGTTATCTAAACGTGATTCAATAAGTTGAAGTAAAATTTCACCAGTGATACCTTTTTTCTTATTAGCTTTTTCGAATAAGTTTCTGAACTGACGTTCTAAGATACCATAAGTGTATTTTGCTTTTTGTTTCTCCATCAACTGTACGCCATATTCAGAGACTTTTTTTCTTCTCTTAGCTGCACCATGTTGTCCTGGAGGATAATTTCTTTTTTCGTAATTTTTGTCAGCACCGTAGATTGGTTCACCAAATTTACGTGCAATTTTTGTTTTAGGACCTGTATATCTTGCCATAACTCTTAATTTTTAAAATTTTAATAAAAATTACACTCTTCTACGTTTAGGTGGACGGCAACCATTGTGTGGCAATGGAGTAACGTCAACGATTTCAGTTACTTCAATACCAGAAGCATTGATTGAACGGATAGCTGATTCACGTCCTGAACCTGGTCCTTTTACAAATACTTTTACTTTACGTAATCCCAAGTCATATGCTGTTTTAGAGCAATCTTCGGCTGCCATTTGAGCTGCGTATGGAGTGTTCTTTTTTGAACCTTTGAAGCCCATTTTTCCGGCTGATGCCCAAGAAATGACTTGTCCTTCATTGTTTGTCAAGGAAATGATGATGTTATTGAAAGAAGCTTTAATAAATGCTTTTCCAACAGCTTCAATCTTAACAACACGTTTCTTAACGACTTTTGTGTTTTTTGCCATTTTTTAAATAGATGTTTTTAATGGTTTTTTATGATCCAACCAAAAAGTTATTTATTACTTAGTGGCTTTCTTTTTATTAGCAACAGTTTTCTTACGTCCCTTACGAGTACGTGCATTGTTTTTGGTACTTTGACCGCGTAAAGGTAATCCAGCACGATGACGGACTCCTCTATAACAACCAATATCCATTAAACGTTTGATATTGATTTGAATTTCACTACGAAGTTCACCTTCTACTTTATATTGGTCACCGATGATTGTACGGATAACGTTTTGTTCATCGTCATTCCAATCTTGAACTTTCTTCTCTGGATCAACACCTGCTTTTGCAAGGATTTCTTTTGCAAGTGAACGTCCAATACCGTAAATATAGGTTAAAGATATTTGACCTTGTTTGTTGTTAGGAATATCTACACCAGCGATTCTTGCCATAATTTTACTGTTTTACTTTTGTTATTAACCCTGACGTTGTTTTTCTTTTGGGTTCTTTTTGTTAATTACATACAATTTACCCTTACGACGCACTATTTTGCAATCGTCTGATCTCTTCTTGATTGATGCTCTGACTTTCATATTTATTTTATTATCTTTATTTCTTTAAAGTCATTTTTGTTATTCTTATTTTTGCGGGTGCAAAGATAAGAAAAATTTATTTATATCTGAATGTTATACGTCCTTTTGTTAAATCATAAGGTGACATTTCTAATCTTACCCTATCTCCAGGTAATATTTTTATGTAATGCATACGCATTTTTCCTGAAATATGAGCAATAATTTGAAGTCCGTTTTCTAGTTCTACTCTGAACATTGCATTACCCAATGATTCTACAACTGTTCCGTCTTGTTCTATAGACAATTGCTTTGCCATATAATATTCTTTATTTATTGATTTCTTCTATCCATTCAAAACTTGATAATATTTCTGCTTTTCCGTCACGTATTGCAACGTCATGTTCAAAATGAGCTGCTGGCATTCTATCCTTTGTCTTGATAGTCCATCCATCACGCTCTTGGATAATGTCTCGTTTACCAAAAGTTATCATTGGTTCAATGGCAATGACGATACCCTCAGATAATTTTGTTCCGGAACCACGTTTACCATAGTTTGGAACTTGAGGATCTTCATGTAATTTTCTGCCAACACCATGACCAACTAACTCTCTAACTACACCATATCCAAATTGCTCTACGTAACTTTGGATAGCAAATCCTATATCACCAATACGGTTACCTGCAACAGCTTGTTCGATACCTTTATATAATGACTCCTTAGATCTTTGTAAAAAGAGTTTTATTTCATCTGATACCTCGCCAACTGTAAAAGTATAGGCTGAATCACCGACGTAGCCTTGTAAGATTGTACCACAGTCAACTGAAACGATATCACCGTCGCGAAGCTCGTAATTACCAGGTATACCATGAACCACAGCATCGTTAACGGAGATGCATAGACTTCCGGGAAATCCACCATATCCCTTGAAGGCTGGTATCGCACCATTATCTCTGATAAATTCCTCAGCGATTTTATCAAGTTCTATAGTACGGATACCCGGACGTATATGCTTCCCTACTTCACCGAGAGTTTTACCCACGAGTAAAGCAGCGTTTCTTAATAATTCAATTTCTTTATCTGTTCTGTAATGAATCATATTAAGAAATCTTACATTCTTCCTGAACGTCCTTTAATACGACCGGTTTTGGTTAAACCATCATAGTGACGCATTAAAAGATGACTTTCTATTTGTTGTAAAGTATCTAACACAACACCAACGAGAATCAACAAAGATGTACCACCATAGAATTGTGAGAATTGTTGATTTACGCCGAGAATTGATACTATAGCTGGCATAATAGCTACAACACCTAAGAAAATAGAACCTGGTAAAGTAATTCTAGAGATAATTTCATCAAAGAATTCTTGTGTTTTCTTGCCTGGTTTAACACCTGGAATAAAGCCACCGTTTTTCTTAATATCTTCTGCCATTTGTGCTGGGTTAATTGTAACAGCTGTGTAGAAGTATGTAAAAGCGATAATCAATACAAAGAAAACAAAGTTATACCAGAAACCATTCATATTAGTGAATGCTGTCATGAAACCTGACATTTGTTCTGTTTGTGCGAAACCTGCTATAGTGATAGGTACAAACATGATTGCCTGAGCAAAGATGATTGGCATAACACCGGCTGAATTCACTTTAAGTGGAATATATTGACGTACACCGCCGTATTGTTTGTTTCCAACAACGCGTTTAGCATACTGTACCGGTATTTTACGAGTACCTTGTACTAACAAAATCGTCATAATGATTACGAGTACGAGGACAACGATCTCAATCAAGAAGAAGATTGGACCACCATGACCTTGTGTGAAACGTGATGCAACTTCAGCAAACAAAGCGAAAGGTAAACGAGCAATAATACCTATCATGATGATTAATGATATACCATTACCAATACCTTTATCTGTTATACGTTCACCGAGCCACATAACAAACAATGTACCTGCGATGAGGATAATCACTGACGAAATCCAGAAGAACAATGTTGGTGAGCCGCCTGCTACGAAAGGATAAATTGCGTCTGCAGGAAGTTGTGCACGCAAGTTAGCAATATAACCTGGAGCTTGAGCTGCAACGATTAACACTGTTAAGTAGCGAGTAATTTGGTTGATTTTACGACGACCGCTTTCACCTTCTTTTTGTAAACGTTGGAAATAAGGTATTGCCATACCCAACAGCTGAACTATAATAGAAGCTGTGATATATGGCATAATACCTAATGCGAATACTGAAGCGTTAGCGAAAGCA
>JAFZDU010000052.1 GCA_017561025.1 Bacteroidales bacterium
GCTCAACAATCTTAGCATCAACTTTAGCACCTTGGAGGACGGGGGTGCCTACCCTTGTGTTGCCTTCATTTTCGATCAACAACACCTTGTCGAAAGTGATTGTGCCTTCGACTTCACCATTCAAACGATTGCAATAGATTTTGTCACCTTTGCTTACTTTGAATTGTTGCCCTGCGATTTCTACAATTGCGTACATTCTTTAAATTTAAGTTGAAATTAATTTCTATTTTTTCGGACTGCAAAAGTACATTTTTTTTCAATACAAAATCAATGAGATGAAAAATATTTTTTCAAGCCATTGGCTATTAGCTTTTGGTCATTGAGCCATGCTATTTAAACAGTTCAACAGCCTTAGTTCAATAGCCTTAGTTTTTTTTTCAACACCTTATAATATAAAACATATTTTTATTACCTTTGCAGAATTGTAGAAATGAGACTACATAATTTGCAAATTTTATAAAAAACATATACCATGGTTGTATTCTTTGAAAACAAACAGCGAAACATCATCGCTTTAGAATGTCAAGAACGTTTAAATCAAGAATCAATTGCCAAACTCGTATGGTTGTTTGGTGAGGCAAAACAATTGCTAACTCCTACCATTGAAGGTCATTTCTTCGGTCCTCGTAAGGAAATGATCACTCCTTGGAGCACCAATGCTGTTGAAATAACACAGAACATGAGCATCAGCGGTATCACTCGTATTGAAGAGTTCATCCCTGTTGCTGCCGACGACAACAGCTTCGACCCTATGCTTCAGGCAAAATATAACAACTTAGACCAAAACTTATTCTTCATCGACCGCAAGCCAGAAGCTATTAAGAACATCGACGATATCGAGGCTTACAACATCCAAGAAGGTTTGGCTTTAAGTGAAGAAGAAATCTCATATCTCAAGAGCATCAGAGAAAAAATCGGCCGTCCTCTCACCGACAGCGAAGTATACGGTTTCGCACAAGTCAACTCAGAGCACTGCCGTCATAAAATCTTCGGCGGAACTTTCATCATCGATGGTAAAGAAATGCCAGACGCTCTCTTCGCTCTCATCAAGAAGACTTCAAAAGAAAATCCTAACAGATTAATATCAGCATACAAAGACAATGTCGCTTTCATCTTAGGCCCTAAGGTAGAACAATTCGCTCCTAAGACACAGCATCAAGCCGACTTCTTCCAAGTGAAAGACATCGACACTGTCATCTCATTGAAAGCAGAGACACACAACTTCCCTACTACTGTCGAGCCTTTCAACGGTGCTGCAACAGGCGGCGGCGGTGAAATCAGAGACCGTCTCGCTGGCGGTAAAGGTAGTATTCCATTGGCAGGTACCGCTGTCTACATGACATCATATCCTCGCACAGAAGAAAACCGCGAATGGGAACAAGGTTTCGAAGAACGTAAATGGTTATACCAAGATCCTGCCGACATCCTCATCAAGGCTTCTAACGGAGCATCTGACTTCGGCAACAAATTCGGACAACCTTTAATTAATGGCAGTCTCCTCACTTTCGAACATCAAGAAGAAAACACGGAATTCGGTTTCGATAAGGTCATCATGCTTGCTGGCGGTATCGGTTTCGCAAGAAAAGAAGACAGCATCAAGGAAGATCCAGAACCAGGCGATCTCATCATCGTTTTAGGAGGCGACAACTACCGCATCGGTATGGGCGGCGGCGCTGTTTCAAGTGTCGACACAGGACAATTCAGCAACGCTATCGAACTCAACGCTGTTCAACGTGCCAACCCAGAAATGCAAAAACGCGTAGCTAACGTAGTACGAGCCATGACAGAATGCGGCGACAACCCAATCCGCTCTATCCACGACCACGGCGCTGGCGGCCACCTCAACTGTCTCTCAGAACTCATCGACAAGAGCGGCGGCATCATCAACGTTGCTAACCTCCCTGTCGGCGACCCAACATTGTCTGACAAAGAAATCATCGGCAACGAGTCACAAGAGAGAATGGGTCTCCTCGTAAACAAAAACGACACAGAGATCATCAAACAAACAGCTCTCAGAGAACGCGCTCCTTATTTCCAAGTAGGTGAAGCAACAGACGACCAACGTTTGCGTTTCATCAGAGAAGACGGCAACAACGCCATCGACCTCAGCTTGGGCGATTTCTTCGGAAGCACTCCTAAGACAGTCTTATACGACACAGACAAACCATATCAATTCAACGATATAGAATATAAGAAAGAACAATTCAACAAATATCTCGAACAAGTGCTTCAACTTGAAGCTGTAGCTTGTAAAGATTGGTTAACAAACAAAGTAGACCGTTCTGTAACAGGACGCGTTGCTTTACAACAATGTGCAGGTGCAATCCAGCTTCCTCTCAACAACTTAGGCATTAGCGCATTGGATTATCAAGGTGTTAAAGGTATAGGCACAGCACTCGGTCACTCACCAGTAGCAGCTCTCGCTGACCCAGCAAAAGGCTCACGCCTCGCAGTGGCAGAATCACTCACCAACGTCATCTGGGCTCCTATCGAAGAAAACCTCAAAGGCATCTCTTTGAGCGCCAACTGGATGTGGCCAGCTAAGAACGAAGGCGAAAACGCTCGTCTCTACAAAGCTGTCAAAGCATTGAGCGACTTCTGTATCGAATTAGGCATCAACGTACCAACAGGTAAAGACTCATTGTCAATGACACAGAAATATCCTAACGGACAAAAAGTCTTGTCTCCTGGTACAGTTATAGTCACAGCAGTAGGCGAAGTATCTAACATCCGCAAGACCGTCAAACCTGTCGCCTCAAACGACAGCGCAACAGAATTGCTTTATGTTGACTTCTCTAAAGGCGCATTCGAATTGGGCGGCAGTAGCTTAGCACAAGTATTGGATAAAATCGGCAACAACGCTCCAGACGTTAAAGACGCTGCTTACTTCAAGAACTGTTTCAACACAATTCAAAAACTCATCGAAGAAGGTCTCATCGTTGCAGGTCACGACGTATCAGCAGGTGGTTTGATCACTACATTATTAGAAATGACATTCGCTAACTGCGAAGGTGGTCTAAACATCGACTTGTCAGCATTCAATAACAACGACCTCGTATCAGTAGCATTCAGCGAACAACCAGCTGTCGTTATCCAAATCAACGACGCTAAGGCAAAAGAAATTCTCGCAAACAATAATATAGACTTCGTTGTTATCGGTAAGCCACAAGACAAACGTGAAATCACATTGACAAAAGACAACGAGACATATAACTTAGACATCAACGCATTACGTGACGTTTGGTATAAGAGCTCATATCTCTTAGACATCAGACAAACAGGCAAGGCTAAGGCAACAGAACGTTTCGAAAACTATAAGAAACAAGACTTACGTTACGACTTCAGCGCTAACTTCACAGGCAAGGCTGCCGACTTAGGCATCGACATGCATAGAAGAGAGCCATCAGGTGTCAAGGCTGCCATCATCAGAGAAAAAGGCGTTAACGGCGATAGAGAAATGGCATACGCTTTATACCTCGCAGGTTTCGATGTAAAAGACGTTCACACAACAGACCTTATCAACGGAAGAGAAGACCTCAGCGACGTCAATATGATTGTCTTCGTCGGCGGTTTCTCCAACTCTGACGTATGCGGTTCTGCTAAAGGCTGGGCAGGTGCGCTCCTCTACAACGAAAAAGCACGTACAGCAATCGAAAACTTCTACGCACGCAAAGACACCCTCAGCTTGGGCGTATGTAACGGTTGCCAACTCATGACAGCATTAGGCCTCGTTTATCCAGACCACGAAGAACATCCTGTCATGTTACACAACGACTCACACAAGTTCGAATCTAACTTCATCAATGTCGATGTCAACCACAGCAACAGCATTATGTTGTCATCACTCGCAGGACGCCGCTTAGGTGTTTGGATTGCTCACGGTGAAGGCAAGTTCAACTTCCCATATTATAAAGACAAATACAACATCGCAATGAGTTACAGCTTCGGTGATTACCCAGGCAACCCTAACGGCAGCGACTGGAACGTAGCAGCTATCTGTTCTAATGACGGTCGTCATCTCGCTATGATGCCTCACATCGAACGCGCCTTCTTGCCATGGCAATGGCCTTACTATCCAGAAAACAGAAAGAACGACGAAGTAACCCCATGGATTGAAGCATTTGTCAATGCACTCAACTGGATTAAACAACAATAATGATTATGAACAAATCGGAAAAATTAAATATTCAAGGCAGACCTGACGTCCCTCCAAGACTGTTCGATTTATTGCCACGTTACGTAGAGAAGTACGGTTACAAAGACAACCTCTTCGCTGGAAAAGTTAACGGACAATGGGTAAAATATAATGGAGAGAAATTCTGCGAGATGACCGACTCAATAAGCTACGGCTTGTTGAAACTTGGCGTCAAGAGAGGCGACTGCATCGCTTTGGTTGCTACAAACGCACCAGAATGGAATATGATAGACTTCGCAATCCAACAAGTTGGAGCAATATGCGTGCCTATCTACCCTACCGTCAGCCATGCCGACTATGAACATATCTTTAAACATTCCGAGGCAAGCATAGTTTTCGTTACAAATAGCAACTTATATAATAAGGTGTCGGACATCATAACTTCGACACCTTCTATCAAGGAAACATTTCTCATCAAACCTGTTGAAGGGATGAAGTCGTTGCAGGAACTCATCGACTTGGGAAATGCCAATAAAGATGTTGAAGCCCTTGAAGCAACAAAGGCACAGGTACAAAATGGTGACATAGCAACCATCATCTACACCTCTGGCACGATGGGCACACCTAAAGGTGTAATGCTTACACATCGCAACATCTTGTCAATTATAGAATATCTCTGCCCACTCTACCCTATCAACGAAACACACGACGCGATAAGTTACCTGCCTCTATCTCATATCTACGAAAGAGCTGTTCAATATTGCCACGTATATTTAGGAGTAAGTACATATTATGTTGACAACCTCGGCGCCATTGTTGACACTATGGCTGAGATAAAACCACAGCACTTCTCATCAGTGCCTCGTCTCATCGAGAAGGTTTATCACACAATAGTACGTAAAGGACGTAAACTCAAAGGCATCAAGAAGACCATATTCTTCTGGGCCCTCGACCTTGCTGAACGTTACGATGAAACCAAGAAGCACAACAGTTGGTTCTATCGTCAGCAGCTTAAGATAGCCGACAAGCTCGTCTTCAAGGAATGGAGAAAAGTGTTCGGCAATAAGCTTGAACTCATCATCTCTGGCGGCGCTGCAATACAGCCACGTCTAGTCAAGATATTCACAGCAATAGGAATACAACTCTCTGAAGGCTACGGATTGACAGAGACATCACCAGTTATCGCAACCAACAGTCTCACTTTAGGCAAACTCAAAGCCGGAACAGTAGGCGTTGTGATGGACAACCAAGAAGTGGTGATAGCGGAGAACGGCGAGATTCTCGTGAAAGGACCTAACGTGATGCTTGGTTATTATAAAGATGAAGAAAAGACCAGAGAAGTCATAGATGAAGACGGATACTTCCACACAGGCGATAAAGGCTGCTTCGACGAAGACGGCCTCCTGAAGATTACAGGTCGTATCAAAGAAATCTTCAAGACTTCAATGGGTAAATACATCAGCCCTGTACTCATCGAGAACAAGATCAAAGAATCACCATTCATCGGCGAGTTATTAGTCATAGGCGAAGGACAGAAATTCGCAGCAGCCATCATCTATCCTAACTTCGAACATCTCAGATCATGGTGCAAGATCAAGAACATAGCTTACACCAAGGATGAAGAGATGATCAAGCACAAAGACGTCATCATGCGTTATAGAAAAGAGATAGACAAATACAATGCCGACTTAGGCGACTACGAACAAGTGAAGAAGTTCGAACTCATCGCCAAGGAATGGACCATAGAGTCTGGCGAGATGACAGCAAGTCTGAAACCACGTCGTAGCAAGATCATGCAGAACTACGCCGACTTGGTTGCGAAGATTTATGCGGAGTAATGACAAAAGGCTAAAGACAAAAGGCTAAAGATAGAGGCTGTCTAACAAGTTTTAGACGGCCTCCTACAGATTTTATTGTCCCGCATGATTTTGTAGGGACGCATCGAATGCGTCCAAAATAAAAAGGCCGTTTAACAAAAAAAAGTGAAGTGAACCCCAAAGTTTGGACAAAAAACTTTGGGGTTCACTTCACTTGTTAGACAGCTTCATTTGTTATAAGTTGAAAACTGAAAATGGAAAGTTCAAAGATTCTAGGTTCTAGAGCTCTATAATTCTAGAGTTCATCTTGGTTGCGTTAGGGATTGGAGCGGTTCAGGGTTCAAATCACACTGCCGTCATCAGTTTGAACAGCATCTCTCTGTATAGCTCTTTCTGCGACATGTCACCGGTATTGTATCCTTTTGACTTAAGGTCATATTCACGAAGTATTTCAATGCATGACATGCATGCCACCCATGAATAGTTGCGCACTGCATCAAGATAATCGTTGACGAAAAACGGATTGACGCCAAGCATAGTCGCAATAGTGCTCTTGCTTTTGTCTTTAGAGTAATGTATCTTAAGCAGTTTGGTGTAATAGCCATAAAGAACAGTTATCGTCATGAAGATAGGATTTTCTTTAGGGTTATCGCCGAAATAATTGATAATCTGATTTGCCTTGAGGAAATCCTTCACGCCTATTGCCTTCTGAAGTTCGAATACGTTAAAGTCCTTCGATATACCTATATTATATTCCACGTCGGCGTCGTCGATACGTTTTGAAGGAGGCAGCGCCACCATCAGTTTCTCGAGTTCGTTTCTCACCTTATGGAGGTCGTTGCCCAGAAAGTCGGAGATCATCTGTGCAGCCTTAGGCGTGATATTATATTTCTTGCTAGAGAGATATTTCACAATCCACTCAGGGATGTTGTTGTCGTACAGTTTCTTCGACTCGAACAGCACTCCTTTTTTATCGATATATTTCGCCAGAGCCTTACGCTTGTCGAGTTTCTTGTATTTATAGTTTATGACTAGAATAGTTGTTGATGGAAGTTTGTCGAGATAATCAGATAGAGACTCAATATCCTTGACGTTCTGTGCTTCTTTCACTATAACTACCAGATAATCCCCCATCATTGGGAAGGCGCGTGCCTGCGTCATAATGTCTTTAGCAGTGACATCGCTGCCATAAAGAACAACCTGGTTGAAAGAGCGTTCAGCCTCATCGAGGATGTTATTCTCCAGTTCATCGCTGATGGTATCGATAAAGAAAGGCTCCTCGCCCATCAGAAAATAAATAGGATGAAACACTTTTTTCTTAATATCAGACAAAATCTGTTCGTAAGTCATAGTCATAAACGTTTGTGCAAAGATAAGAAATGTCTAAAGACTAATGTCTAAAGACCAATGGTTTTTTTTATGCAATAGAGCAAAAACATTAGACTTTTGTCTTTTGTCTTTAGTCATAATTTTTATCTTTGCAAAAATTTAAAATTATGTCGATATTATTTGAAACTTTAGTTTTCGGTCCTATAAGCAGCCGCCGTCTGGGCAAGTCGTTAGGTGTTAACCTGATGCCTGAAGTTGGAAAGATATGTTCATTCAACTGTATATACTGCGAGTGCGGATGGAACCCTGAGAACAGACAAACCAGCGACTTACCTAAGAAAGAGGTTTATGAAAAGACCTTGGAAGAGCGACTGAAAGAGTTGGTAGGGACAGATATGGAGCCCGACAGCATCACCTTCTCTGGCAATGGCGAACCGACCTTGCATCCCGACTTCGCAGAGATAATAGACATCACCATAAGACTAAGAGATTTATACATACCTAATGCAAAAATCAGCGTCCTGACAAACGGAACGATGCTGCATAAGAAAGATGTCTACAACGCTATATTAAAGGTAGACAACAACATCATCAAGATTGACGGCGGCACTTATGAGACTATAAAAGCCATCAACAAGCCTAATGTCGATTTCGATATGGGGAAATATATCAAGACACTCCTAGAATTCAAAGGAGACCTTATCATACAGACATGTTTCTTGAGAGGAGAACATAATGGAGTCAGGATAGACAACACCACTGAAGAAGAACTCAAACTTTGGTACGACATCATCAAAAGGATAAATCCTCGCAGCACAATGATTTACGCAATCGACAGAGAGACTCCAGAGAAAAACCTTGAAAAGATAAGCTTGAAAGAATTGGAACAAATTGCCGAGCCGCTAAGAAATCTCGGTTTCAAAATTGACTGTTACGGCAAATAAAAACGTTCTAAAAAAAATGAAAAAAATGATTGTTTCAATTAAAAAAAACAGTAAATTTGCCAATCGAAAAAAAAGTTTTAATCATGGATAAAAAATTAACAATTATCAACATCGTATTAGTTCTCGTTGCTATCTTCTTAGCATATAAAGTTTACGACAGTATCAGCCAACCTGTTAAATTTGAAAACGAAAAAGCAGCACGCGAAGTTAAAGTAGTTCAAAACCTTAAAGATATCAGAAGCACACAGGTTTTGTTCAAACAAAGCTACAACAGATATACAGCAAACTTCGATTCATTGATTGAATATATCCGTTCAGGTGAGTTACCAGTTGTTAACATCATCCCAGATCCAAACGACACAACTTTCACAAAAACTATCAACGACACAGTTGGTTATATCAGAGTTGCTGACTCATTGTTCAAGAACAGACATAACTTCAATCTTGAAACATTGCGTTATATCCCATTCACAAACAACCAAGAATTCGAAATCGAAGCTGGTTACATCACACGTGGTGGCATGAACGTTCCTGTTTTCGAAGCTAAGGCTCCATACAAAACATACTTGAACGGCCTCGACCCTCAAAGAATCAGAAACGCTGCTGCTCAACAAGAAGCTATTGACAAATATGCCGGTATTAAAGTCGGTTCTATGAACGAAGCTTCTATCGACGGTAACTGGGAATAATATTGAAGTTGATATAGAATGACTTCATATTTATATCCATACGTTCAGGAGTCAACACCTCTAGACAGTAAAAAAGATAACTATATTTTGACCATCCAACACTCATTGGATGGTCTTTCTTTTGTCATATTCGACACAAAGGATCAAAAGTTCATCAGCCTTAAACACTTCCACTTCTCCGAAAAAAACACTGCGCTTGAAGACATTCTCAACGAACTTCAAGAAAGAGAGCAATGGAATTTCAAGGATTTCAAATCCGTAAAAATATTAATAGACAACAACCACAACACCTTCCTGCCTAAAGAGTATTATCAGGAAGATATGGAAAGAAATTACCTAAGACTGCTTAACATTAGCGAAGATTTTGGCAGCAAGGCCGACAAGCTTACAAACGATATCATAAACGTATATCCTACTCCATCAGATATCGACAATGTGATGAAGATGAGCGATAACATCAAGACATATCACACGTCAAGCATCAAGATAGAGAGCCTCATCAAGGAATTCTCCGAACGTATCCAAGGTACAAGAGCCTTCGTCAATGTTAAGAACAACTCATACGAGCTGACAATAATAGACGACACCAAACTTGTCTTCCACAATTATTTCAACTTCAACACAAAAGAAGACTTCTTGTATTTCATACTCTTCACATTCGAACAACTGAAGATCGATAATGAGACCATACCTTTATATTTCATGGGCCTCATAGAAGAGAAATCCGTCATCGTCGAGTTATGTTCACGATACATAAGAAACATACGTTTTTTCAACAGAAACAACAATTACAATTATATCAACGAATTGAATTCAATACCATACTATTATTATTACATTTTATATAGTTCTGTATCATGCGAATAATAAGAGGCAAACACCAAAGACGACAAATCACTGCTCCTAGCAATCTGCCAGTCCGTCCAACAACAGACATGGCTAAGGAGAGTCTTTTTAACATTTTAGAAAATCACTTTGATTTCGAAGAAGTCATCGCATTAGACCTTTTTGCTGGCACTGGCAATATCTCTTATGAATTAGTATCAAGAGGCTGCCCTAGAGTAACTGCAGTCGATGAAAACAACAACTGCATCAAGTTCATACGCGACACTGCCAACAAGCTGAACATGGAAGAGCTGCTCGCTATACGTTCCGACGTGTTCCGTTTCATACCTATGCATAAGATGAAATACGACCTTATCTTCGCCGACCCACCTTATGACAGCCAGCATTACGATTTGCTCGTCAACTTAGTCTTAGAAAACAATCTGCTTAAAGAAGACGGTTTGTTTGTTGTTGAACACAACAAATTCCTCGACTTCAAAGACCATCCACGCTTCGTGGAACAACGCAGATATGGCAAAGTCAATTTTAGTTTCTTCAAATAAAATAGTATTATGAAAACAAGATTATCATTATTGTCTTTATTGGCATTCGTATTGTTATCATTTAACATCAACGCTCAAGATGCTGAATCACAAAACTTTGATGGCGCGAACTGTACAAGCATCATGGTTGGCAAAGACGCTACAACCGACGGTTCTGTCATAACATCACACACCTGCGACGGCATGTACCGCACATGGTTACGTTGGGAAAAAGCCCAAGAACATGAAAAAGGCGCTACACAAAAGATATACAGAGGCAGCATGCACACAAGAAACGCTTACGACAGCAAAGGCTTGGAATTGGCAGGCGAAATACCTCAAGCAGCTTACACTTATTCATACCTCAACACAGCATATCCTTGCTTGAACGAGAAACAATTAGCTATAGGCGAGACAACATTTTCAGGTCCTGACACATTGGTAAACCCAGAAGGTTTATTCATGATTGAAGACTTGGAACGTATCGTTCTCCAACGCTGCGACAACGCAAGAGACGCCATCAGACTCATCGATGAACTCATCAAAGAATACGGTTACGGCGATGGCGGCGAATGCATCACAATTGCAGATACCGAGGAAGTATGGTGCATGGAAATCATGGGCGAAGGCAAGAAGAAAATAGGCGGTATCTGGGCAGCTCAAAGAGTGCCAGACGGCGAAGTAAGCGTATCTGCTAACATCCCAAGAATAAAATACATCAACAGAAACGACCCTGACAACTTCATGTGTTCAGACAATATCGAGAAAGTCGCTAAGAAACATGGTTTATGGGACGGCGAAGGCGAGTTCATCTGGTACAAGGCTTTCGGCAACGACTATTCTAACGGCAAGAACTTCCGCGAACGCGAATGGTTCATCCTCAGCTCATTAGCACCTTCTTTAGGATTAAGCATGGACGATGAAGACCTTCCTTTCTCTGTTAAACCAGAAGAAAAAGTCAGCGCAAGCAAAGTCATGGAATTACTCAGAAGCACTTACGAAGGTACAGAATTAGACATGACACGCAACATCAAGACTATCAACAGAAACGGCGACACTATAGTAAGTCCAATAGCAAACCCATGGATGGGCAGCAACGACATCAACACATATAATATGATCGCTCCTGGTACAGTAGAGTCAAGACGTACTGTTTCTGTTTCATGGTGCTCATATTCATTCGTTACACAACTCAGAAGCTGGATGCCTAACGAAATTGGCGGCATCTGCTGGTTCGCTGTAGAAAATCCTGGTCAAAGCCCAAGAATACCTATCTTCACAGGTTCAACAAAATTACCTTCATGCTTCGACGAATGCGGTCACTACAACTACAACGAAGAATCTTTGTTATGGCGCTATCGTAAAGCTAACAAATTAGCTCAAATACAATGGGGCTCAACAAAGAAAATCATGATCGACAATATTTTGAGATATGAAGAAAAAGCCATTAAAGAGATTCCTGCTTTGGAAAAAGAAGTAATGGCATTGTTAGAAGAAGGCAAGAAAGAAGAAGCACAACAATTATTGAACAGATACACATCAGATTTCGAAGCTGCTACAGCCAATACATGGAAAGAGATGGAACAAAGTTTCTGGGAGAGATTCTGGGTTAACTTCTAATCATAGGAATCAATATTCTTAATATATCAAGCTGAGAGCCGTGAAATAAAAGTCATGGCTCTCAGTTTTTTTTACAAAGGAATATAATCCACATAACTTCACGAAAATATCATTCCCTAATTTACATGAAATGCTTTTACAGCCTTTACTAATAATATAGAAATAGGATTTAGACGAGTTGATATAAAACAAAAAAAGCCGACTTTTCAGTCAGCTTTTCTGTGGTACCAGCGAGATTCGAACTAGCGACACATGGATTTTCAGTCCATTGCTCTACCAACTGAGCTATGGTACCCCGTTGTTTGCGAGTGCAAAGATACAACATTTTTTCATAATTCAACACAAAAAATTATTTTTTTAAAAAATATTTTTTTATTCGTTCATTATCAGTATCTTTGCAATAAAAAAAATGAGTAGTCTCCTTACCATCGACATTGGCAATACAAGAGCTAAATATGCTGTTTTCAATAACGACAACATTATCGAAACAGCAGTATTCAATCCGTATAGCAATGATTTAAAAGATGTTATATCAAAATATCCTTTGATAAACAAAGCAATTTTATCCTCTGTAGGCGGTAAGATACAAGAATGTCTGGATCAGCTTAAAAACATAGAAATTATCACACTTTCCGGGGAAACGCCATTACCATTTGAAATAAAATATAAAAACAAAAGACAAATTGGCAGCGACAGGATAGTAGCCGTTGCAGCAGCTTTAGCCGAGAAACCTGACCAAAACAGCCTCGTCATCGACATAGGAACCTGCATAACATACGATATCATAACAGCTGACAAGATTCACCTGAGCGGTCCGATAAGTCCTGGCATAAATTTACGTTTCAAATCGATGAACGATTATACGGAAAAGCTCCCGTTATGTACTCCCTCCAATGATGAGCTCAAAGTAATATGCAGCTCGACTGAAGAATGCTTGCAGGCCGGAGTAATAACTGCCATTACCCTTGAGATAGAAGGATTTATAAATCTTTATTCGAACATTTATAACAATTTGAATGTTTTTATTATAGGTGGAGACAATATTTTCTTTGAAAATAAGTTAAAAAATTGCATATTTGCAAACGCAAATTTCACTTTTAACGGTTTAAGATATATTCTTGATTATCAATGAAATACAAAAATATAAAATATTTTATATTAGGACTGATTATCACAATGATTGGTCTTAATGTATACGGACAATCCGATTTAAGCTCACCATATTCCAGATTTGGTCTTGGTGACATTAACACAGGAAGTCCTAATACTATCCTAAAAGGAATGGGAGGGATCAGCAATGCCATGACAGGCAACGCACTTGCAAACCCAACTAATCCAGCATCTTACGCATTTATCGATTCATTATCATTCATCTTTGACGCAGGATTTTACATCAAGACAGCCTCATTCTCAACAAGCCATCTGACAGAAAACGGTTCAAACGCATCATTCGACTATGCAAGCGTCGGAATAAGCGCAGGCAAAAGATGGAAGATGGGATTAGGAATAATGCCATACAGCACCAAAGAATACAACGTAATCACAGAACACGACGACCTCGGTTCTTACAATGTTGCATTTCAAGGAGAAGGCGGTCTTAACAGAGCATTCTTCGCCAACGGCATCAAGTTAAGCGACAATCTCTCACTCGGTCTCACAGGATCATTTATTTTTGGAACATTATCAGACAACACATCAGTCTATTACCCTGACTCAACATTCTTCCTTAACGGAAAACGTTCCATATCAACAAGAGTCAGCGACTTCAAATTAGACTATGGTTTAATCTACAAGTTTCCTATTTCAAGCTACAATGTCACACTCGGTTTGACATATTCACAAGGATCAAACATGTCATCTAAAAGAAACATCTTCATAAGAAACATGTTTAAAGGCTTCCAAGAACACACTGAATCACCTATCGACACATTACTATATAAAGAAAATGAAAATATCAACGTCACAATACCACAAGGTTATGGTGTTGGTATTACAATAGACAAAGGCAGAGGCTGGCTGGTAGGAGCAGACTTCAACTGGACTGGCTGGGAAGGCTTTACTATTAACGGTGCAAACGACTCACTCCAAAACTCATGGAATGTGGCCGTAGGCGCATCATACAAGCCAGAAGCAACTTCAATATCGAAATATTACAAGAAGATAACTTATAGAGCTGGTTTCCATTTCGACCAAACATATTACAATGTCTACGGACAATCCATCAACAAATACGGATTGACATTGGGTATGGGACTTCCTATGCCACGTTCTTTGACTTCACTCAACGTAGCTCTTGAATTCGGAACCATGGGAACAACAAAGAACAATCTCGTAAAAGAGAACTATATCAACCTGTCAATCAGCATGTCTATTTATGACAAATGGTTTATGAAGAAGAAATATAAATAACAACTAAATAAATTAACAAAAAAATTAAGATGAAAATTAGAAGATTTTTACTCGCTATTGCATTCGTAGTAGTAGGATTCAGTGCAACTCAAGCACAAGTTGATTGTGAAACAGATTATTCACTCTATCGTGAATACATCAAACAATGGGAAGGAGCTAAATACAATCCTAACAACATCAATCCACAAATGATTACATCATGGAGAAACATTTTCCTCAATTGCCCTGACTTCAGACAAAACACATACCTCGATGGTGTCAAAATCATGACTTATGCATTCATCAGAACAACAAAAGACGAAGCATTAAAAGATAAATATGTTGACACTCTCGTTATGCTTTATGACAAGAGAGCTGAATATTTCCCAATGGGTAAAAATGGTTCACAAGTTGGTAACATCATGGGCCGTAAAGGATTGGATCTTTTAACATGGGCACCACAACGTTACGAAGAAGCTTATAACGCTCTCAAACAAGCTATTGACATGGACGGCAATAACAGCAACTACGCATTCATCGACTCATACTTCAATGTTGTCATCACAATGGTTAAGAACAACAAATTAGACGAAAGCGTTATCCTTGACGAATACGGCCGCCTCATGGAAATCGTTGACTTCAACATCAAAAAATACACAGAAGAAGCTAACGAAAAAAACCTCAACAACTTCAACGCAACAAAAGGCAAACTCGATACAGCAGTTCAACCATACGCAAACTGCGAAGACTTGGTTCGTATCTACCAACCTAAATTCGACGCTAATCCAAATGACGTTGAATTGTTAACAAAAATCGCTGAAATCTTAGAAAAGAGAGGCTGCGACAACTCACCATTATACCTCGCAGTTGCTGTTAACTTACACAAGATCAACCCATCTCCAGAATCAGCATACCTCATCGGCAAAAAATACCTCGCTGAAAAAGATTACAACCAAGCTGCAACATACCTCGTTCAATCAACAAAGAGCGAAAACACTGACTGGGCTCACCAATCATACATCTACCTCGCTCAAATCATGAACATGAACAAGAACTATGAACAAGGCCGCGAATATGCTAAAAAAGCTTACGCTCTCGACAAAACAGACGGCGAGCCATTCATCATCATCGGCCAATTATATGCAGCAAGCGCTAAAGACTGTGGTTCAGGCAGCTTCTATTCAAAGACAGCTTACTGGGCAGCTGTTGACCAATTCGAAAAAGCCAAGTCAGTTGACTCTTCATTAGCAAGCAAAGCTAACGAACTCATCAACGCTTACTCACACTACTTCCCAACCATTGAAGACATCTTCTTCAACGGTTTCGAAGAAGGACAAGATTTCAGCTTAGAAAACTGCTGGATTAAAGAAACAACAAAAGTAAGAGCTGCTAAAAACTAATCATAGCTTTTAGACAAAACACGTATTTTGAAAAAGTTTTTTAAAATATTCATAGAAATCAACATCATAGCCAATTTGGTTATGGTGTTGTTTTCTTGTGAAAACTCCTTGGATAAGGTTAAGGAATTCATAGACACCGACACCATCAACGGCGTCCTGGCCTATGATGTCACTATCACAAGAAGCGATTCGGGCTTTGTACAAGCCAGACTCACAGCACCTGTAATGCACAGCATGGAAGGAGACAGCTCCATACTTGAATTCCCAAAAGGATTTGACGCATATATCTTTGATAAAAACAAAAGACCTTCGTCAAAAATCAGAGGCGACTACGGCATCCGTTATGACAAGTACGAGCTCGTTTTCATCAAAGACAGTGTTGTTGTAGAGAATATCGATACCGAAGAAACCATGTTTACCGAAACATTATACTGGAATCAGAAAACCAAAAAGATTTATACTAGAAATGCCGTTAAGATTACAAGTCCCGACAAGGTAATATACGGCGACAGCCTCAACGCCAATGAAGACTTCTCTCAAAGAGTTATTCATGGAATGAGAGCTACCCTCGAGATAGAGGACGAAGAATAAACAATAGACAGAAAATAATGAACGACATATATATAGTCATATTATCTCTGGCAGCATCAGCCATGTTCTCCGGAATGGAAATCGCCTTCCTGAGCACCAACAGACTACAGCTTGAGCTAGACCTTAAGAAAAACAAGTTCTCTGCCAAGATAATCAACAGGTTCTTTAAGAACCAATCACAATTCATCGGATGCCTTCTGCTCTGCAACAACATAGCAAATGTCATCTACGGTATTGCGATCGCAAGAATATTAGAGCCATTCATCATCAACATATTGCCTGAAGTCATCAGCCACGACTTTGTCATCCTGCTATGCCAGACAATGGTATCAACATTGATAGTACTTGTCACTGGTGAATTCATACCAAAGATATTATTCGGGATAAATCCAAATAAAAGCATGAGGATATTCTCTGTCCCTGCCCTCCTACTTTTCATATTGCTTTATCCTGTCATATTGATTTTCATAAGTATCTCGGAAATAGTAATAAAATACATACTTCGTGTCGACATCCCTCATGAAGAATACAAGCTTAATACCGTCGACTTAAACGACTACATCAAAGAATACGCTAATCCTGACGAAGACAACGAAGACATACAACAAGGCATTGAACTTTTCCAAAACGCCATAGACTTCCATAACGTAAAGTTAAGAGAATGCATGGTTCCACGCACTGAGATTCAAGCCATTGACATTGAAGAAGGCATTGGCGAAGTGAAAGCTCTTTTCGAAGAAACCAAACACTCCAAATTACTTGTCTTCGAGAACAACATCGACAACATCATCGGTTACATTCATATAAATGACGTTTTGACAAAAGCAAACGACCTCAGACAGAAACTCCGTCCTATCGAGTTTTATCCTGAGACATATTCAGCACAGGAACTCCTCAAGAAGCTTTCAAAGAAACGCCAAAGCATTGCCGTCGTAGTTGACGAGTTTGGAGGAACATCCGGCATCATTACCATAGAAGATCTTATAGAAGAAATCTTCGGTGAAATAGAAGACGAATTTGATGTAGAAGACACCATTGAAAAGACCATCAACGAAGACGATCATATATTCTCTGCCAGACTGGAAATAGACTATCTCAACAAAAACTACAAATTCAACTTCCCTGAATCTGACGACTACGAAACATTGGCAGGATATATCATTCACTATCACGAAAGTATTCCACTAACAGGAGAGGAAATCGCTATTGGCAACTACATTTTTAAAATAATAAAAGCCAGCGACACCAAACTTGAAGAAGTGGAAATTAAAAACAATCAATGAGTTATAATATCAAATACCATATTAAAACAAATTGAATTATTTTTTAATAAAAATGTCGAATATATCGAATGGTTTTGTAAATTTGCAACCTTATTAAATAAAGTAGAAAAAGAATTAATAAATTAAATAATATCATAGAATTATGGCAGCAATTGGAAACATTAGAAAACATTACGGACTGTTAGTAGTCATCGTAGGTCTTGCACTTTTGGCATTCGTATTGGGTGACCTCCTTAAGAGCACTAACAGCAGAAGAACAACAAACGTAGCAACTGTAGGTAATGAAAAAATCACTTATCAAGATTATAGCAACAGAGTTAATATGAATCTTGAGAATGCTAAAGCTAACAACGGCGGTTCTATTACTACAGAACAAAACTACAGCATTCATGCCAATACATTAGAACAAATGGTTAAAGAAATCATCATGAATAACGAATACAAAGATCTCGGTATTGCAGTTTCAGGTGATGAATTATTCGATCAATTCTTAGGTGAAACACCTAACCAATATGTTGTTCAAAGCTTCACAAACGCTGAAGGCAAATTCGATAGACAACTCATCGAAACTTACCTCACACAGTTCCAAACTCTTTCACCAGAAATGAAAGCTAACTGGATTAACTTTGAACAAGCTATCAAAGAAGACAGATTAAACACAAAATTCGAAAACCTCATCAAGAAAGGTTTCTACCTTCCAGCAAAATTAGCAGCTCGTTACTATTCAGACAAAAACGATAAAGTTTCTGCTGAAGTTTACGCAGTACGTTATAACACAGTCGACAACGAATCAGTAGTAGTTGAAGCAGCTGACAACAAAGCTTTCTACAACGAAAACAAAAACAAATATCAAACAGACGCAACACGCGCTATCGACTACATCATCTTCGAAATCAAGCCTTCACAAGCTGACATCGATTTCTCAAGAAACTATGTTAACGAACTCAAAAACGATTTCGCTGAAATTGAAAACGCAGCTAACTTCGTAAACGCTAACTCAGAAATCGCTTACGACAGCACATGGAAATCAAGAAAAGACGTTCCTGCTGAAATCGAAAGCGCTATCTTCGCAGAAAATAGCGTAGGTTCAGTATTCGGACCATACGAAAGCAACGGTTACTACAACGTAGCTAAAGTTTTAGACATGCAAAACCGTTCAGACTCTTTGATGGCTTCACATATCTTAGTAGCATACAATGGCGCATTACGCAGCGCAGCAACACGCACTAAAGAAGACGCTCAAGCTCTCGCTGACAGCCTCTTGAAAGTTATCAAGAAAGACAGTTCAAAAATCGAAACTCTCGCTAAAGATTTCTCAGACGATCCAAGCGCACAAACAAATAACGGCGACCTCGGCTGGTTCACAGACGGTATGATGGTTTACACATTCAACGAATTCGTACAAAACAATAAAGTCGGTACAGTTGGTATGGTTGAAACTCCATTCGGTTACCACATTATTAAAGTTACAGACCGCACAGAAGCTACTCCAAAAGCTCGCATCGCTGTCGTAGCTCACGAAATCACAGCAAGCACAGCAACAGAACAAAGCATCTTCACAGAAGCTAACAGATTCGTTACTGAAAACACAACAGCTGAAGAATTCAACGCTGCAATCGAAGAACAAGGCCTCAACAAACGTACATATCCAACATTAAGAACAAACACTAACTACATCACAGGCATCAGCAACCCACGTCAAATCGTTCGCTGGGCATTCGATGAAAACACTAAAGTTGGTGACATGTCAACAATCTTCAGCCTCGACAACATGTACGTTGTAGCAGTTCTTACAAAAGCTATCCCAGAAGGTATCGCTCCAATGGAAGAAATCGCAGAACGTTATTCATACCTCATCAAGAAAGAAAAGATTGGTGCTATGTTATCAGAACAAGCTAAAGCTTACGGCACAGACTACCAAAAAATGATCGACAACATGAAAGGTGAAAAGTCAACAGTTGACGTAACATTTGAAGGTCGTGGCTTCGGCAACTTCGGAGTTGAAGATAAAGTCATCGGTACAGTTATGGGAATGAACGTTGGCGAAACATCAGAACCAATCGTTGGTGGCAATGGCCTCTATGTTGTTAAAGTTACTAAAGAAACTCCAGCAACTGCAACAACAGACTATAGCAACATCGTAAAAGAACAACGCTCAAAATTCGTTAACCAAGTCATTAACAATGCTGCTTACTCAGCACTTAAAGACAACGTTAAAATCGAAGACAACAGCATCTTATTCTATTAAGATTCTGAAAATATAAAATGGAAAAGACAGCTCTAGGGCTGTCTTTTTTTTATAATAGCTTTTTATATTTAGATTTAATACATCTAACAAACATTACAGTTTGATTTCCAAAAATTTCCCCATTTTTTTACAAAAAACATTGTTTTCATTAAACAAAAAACAATATCTTTACGGGGTTAAAATAAATCAATCAAAAAAAATATCATGAAAAGAAAATTATTGCTATTGTTACCTGTCGCAATGCTATTCTTGTCAATGACATCATGCGATGAAGAAATCGACAGAGTATTCCATCCTGTCATTAGCATTTGTAATTATGATATAGGTATTTATGACAGCCTGTTCGTTGAATACAATGATATATATACAGATAGCACATATACGAAAGTCCTGGAACATGACGAATACTATAATATTTGGCTGCCTTTTTATCACGGATACATAACACAAAAATTCCCACCAGAAGAACATCTCACAGCAGCATTAGAGAATATCACCATATATAGATATAAAGACAATACGATTCAATATTTGCCTAAAGAAGAATATGACGAAGCTGAAGAAGATTTCATGTTAGGTAAAGACGTATTCTTTGATGAACATACAGTATTTTATACATTACTTGTAACAGAATCTATGTTTGAAGAATAAAAGCATTGTAATAGACAATAAAAAAGGCTAAAGTCTAATTCGAATCATTAAACTTTAGCCTTTTATCTTTAACCTTTAGTCTTAACTTCTATAAGCTTGTTCCCATTTCCAGGCTGATGCAGTCATCTCGTCTAAAGTACGTTCAGCCTTCCAGCCTAATTCCTTGTTAGAGAATGTTGGGTCGGCCCATACCTTCTCGATATCGCCGGCTCTTCTTCCTACTATCTCATAATTCAATTTAAGGCCCGACACTTTTTCGAATGACTTTATAACTTCCAATACAGAATAACCAGTTCCTGTTCCGAGGTTGAATATCTCAAAAGTCTTCTTCATCTTTTCGTTCAACATTCTTTCTACTGCTATCACGTGAGCTTTTGCCAAGTCCATGATATGGATGTAGTCGCGTATCGCAGTGCCGTCGGGAGTTGGATAGTCGCTGCCATACACTTTGAGGCAATCTCTTATTCCGTAGCCAGTCTGTGTGATATAAGGCATGAGGTTGTTAGGCACACCGAGAGGCAGCTCGCCAATAAGAGCGCTATCGTGAGCTCCAACAGGATTGAAATATCTAAGAGCTATAGCATTCAAGCCTTTGAATGCAGATATTGTCTCGCTTATTATCTCTTCTGCAATCTGCTTGGTATTTCCGTATGGGCTTTCTGCTTTCTTTATTGGAGCATTTTCTGACACAGGAAGATGTTCGGCATCAGGCTGACCGTAAACGGTGCATGAAGAAGAGAACACCAGATTAGGCACATTATATTTATGCATTGCCTCTAGGATGTTCATCAAAGAGTCGAGGTTGTTACGATAATATTTTATTGGCTGCTCTACTGATTCGCCTACTGCTTTATGAGCGGCGAAGTGGATGATGCCTTTTATATCATTATGGCGAGAGAAGAAGTCATCGGTCAGCTTTTGATCTGCGAGGTCGAATGATTCGAATTCAGGACGTATGCCTGTAATCTTCTCGATGGAATCCAATGTCTCGACTCGAGAGTTAAACAAAGCATCTACAATAATGACATCGAAGCCTTTCTGCTGCAGTTCCACTACTGTGTGTGAGCCGATATAACCTGTTCCACCTGTGACTAATATCTTCATCTTAATGTTTTTTAACCTATGAAATCTAAAATAGTTGATGTGACATATTCAAGTTGTTCTTCTGTGAATTCAGTATGCATTGGCAATGCTATCACATTTTCGCAGAGATATTCACTTATTGGGAAATCACCTTTTTTGTAACGAGGGTCTTGATAGGCCTTTTGTTCATGCAATGGAACAGGATAGTAGATAGCGCATGAGATTCCTTTTGACTGAAGATGTTCCATAAGTTTAGCGCGGTCGACACCATTAAGAACCATCACATATTGATGATATACGTGTGTTGTGAAATAAGATTTCTTTGGTGTTATTATCTTATCTGTCACTGAGAATGCCTTGTCGTAATAAGCGGCTGCTTCTTGACGAGCTTTGATATATTCGTCGAGATGTTTGAGTTTTATGTCGAGCACTGCAGCCTGTATTGTGTCGAGGCGTGAGTTGACGCCTACATAGTCGTGATAGTAACGCACCTTCATTCCGTGGTTTACCACTACTCGTATCTGCTCAGCGAGAGCATCGTCGTTAGTGAAGAGAGCGCCGCCGTCGCCATAGCATCCCAGATTTTTCGATGGGAAGAATGATGTACATCCGATTGTTCCTATTGTTCCGGCCTTCTTGACAGTGCCGTCGCTGAAGGTATAGTCGGCACCTATAGCCTGTGCGTTATCTTCAACAACATAAAGATTATGACGGCGTGCTATGTCCATAATAGCCTCCATATTGGCACATTGGCCGAAGATATGTACAGGAACAATGGCTTTTGTTTTAGAAGTGATTGCACGTTCTATAGCTTGAGGATCGATATTATATGAATCTTTTTCTATATCTACCAGTACAGGTGTAAGACGCAACAAAGCAATCACTTCAGCTGTCGCAATGAAGGTAAAAGTCGTAGTGATAACCTCATCGCCAGGCTGAAGGTTAAGCGCCATCATTGCAACTTGAAGCGCATCAGTGCCGTTAGCACATGGGATAACATGCTTTACGTCTAGATATTTTTGAAGGTTCTCTTGAAAACTTTTAACATGAGGCCCATTGATGAATGAAGCCTTAGACAATATTTCCTGAATAGCAGAATCCACTTCAGGTTTTATCTTATTATATTGACCTACAAGGTCAACCATTGGTATGTTATGCATAATTAATATTTTTGCAAATATAAAAAAATTCTATAGTACCTATTAATATTAAGTAAAAAAAGTATGCCTGCATATTAGTCTAAAAGTCAATAAGTGAGCCTTATTTTTAGTCATTTTTTTACAATAACAAAGCATGTAAAAAAAAGTTTAAAGTTTTTTCTCAAAGGTCTTGCGTAATTCAAAAAAAAATCGTTACTTTGCACCTCAATTTTTAGGGGAAAATTATAACTATAAAATATTAAGAGTCATGTCAAAAGTTTGTCAAATCACAGGTAAAAAAGTCATTACCGGTAATAATGTTTCTCACTCAAACAGAAAGACAAAGAGAACATTCGCACCTAACTTACAAATTAAACGTTTCTACGTTCCAGAATGGGATGAATGGGTAGTATTGAAAGTTTCAGCAGCCGGTTTACGCACTATCAACAAAAAAGGTATTTACCAAGCTCTTATGGACGCTTCAATGGAAGGTCACTTAAATCGTTGGTAATAATTTAAAAAACACCATAAAAAAAAGTCGTCTTTTTTGACGACTTTTTTTTTAGAACCACTGACCTTTTTTTTGAAAACCGCCAAAAAGCTTTCGACTCTATAATAATATTTCCCAAAAAAGATAGTTATTCTATAACACATTATTATATTGATGAGACTTAGATATACATTACTAATATTGATGATGCTGCCATTGATACTCTTCGGACAAAAGAAAGAGGAAGGGCTGATATATGGCAAAATCACTGATGACAATGGCAATGTCGTTGAACTCGTCAATATAGCAGTAATGGGAACATCATACGGAACCTCATCAAATGCGAGAGGCCAATACGAATTATCCCTGCCTATCGACACTGACCTGGAAGTAGTATTTTCATTTATCGGATATAAGCAGGAGACAAGAAACATAAGACTAAGCAAAGGCGAAGAACGCAAGATAGACGTCACTATGGAGTTCATGTCAACTACATTGCCTGACGCCATCATTTCCGACCGACAAATCAACTCTGCTACCATCACACGTCTCGACGCACGCGAGATAACATTCGTTCCTAGCAGCGGAGCAGGCGGCGTGGAAGACCTCGTCAAGACTCTGCCAGGCGTCTCTTCAACAAACGAACTCAGCTCTCAATACAACGTACGTGGAGGCAACTTCGACGAGAACCTTACTTATATCAACGGGATAGAAATATACAAGCCTTTCCTTGTAGGGTCAGGACAGCAGGAAGGCATGAGCGTCATCAACCCTCGTCTCGTTTCCAATATCGACTTCTCAGCTGGCGGTTTCTCTGCCGAATACGGCGACAAGCTATCATCAGCTCTCGACATCACATATAAGAGACCTCTGCTCAACGAAGCATCTCTCACCATGAGTTTCCTCGGCCTGGAAGCACATGCCGAAGGAACCACAATTCATCATAAGCTCTCTTACCTCGTAGGCGCTCGTTATAAGAACAACAAATACATACTCGGAAATATGGAGACCAAAGGCGTCTATCAGCCTAACTTCACCGACGTACAAGGCATACTGTCGTATAATGCCACTTCTAAACTGGAATTATCAGCCTTCGGTTATTACTCGAGAAACTCTTACTCCATGATACCTGACACTCGTGAGACCGACTTCGGCAACATACAGCAGTCGCACCGCCTGACAATATATTTCGACGGCAAGGAATCAAGCAATTACAACACCGGACTAGGTGCCTTTACTATCAACTATAGCCCTAACGAAGACCTTAACCTTAAGCTCATCGCTTCTACATATTCTGCAGTGGAAGCAGAGAACTACGACATAATGGGACAATATTGGATCGGATTGCTTGAGACAAACCCTGGCAGCGAGCAAAGCGGCAATGTCATCTCAAACCAAGGTGTGGGAACTTATATAGAACACGCACGCAACAACTTCTATTCACAGGTATTCAACATAGACCACAAAGGCGCTTACAAGAACGACTTGTACACCATAAAATGGGGCGCTCGCTATCAACATCAATATTTTGACGACTTCATCAACGAATGGGAGATGATAGACTCTGCAGGATACAGCCTTCCGCATCCTCTCGATTCAATAGGCAGCCCCAACCCTCCTCATAACATGCTTGAAGTAAAGCATCTTTCAAAAGGACATAATGAATTACAGATAAACAACATCGACGGATATGTTCATAACGAATGGACTATCAACACCAAAAATGCCGATGTCATGACATTAGCATTAGGAATCCGTGCCAACTATTGGGGATATAATGGAGAAGTCAATATCAGCCCTCGTGCAGGCGTCACCTACAAGCCTAACTGGAGCAAGGATATGCTTTTCAGATTGTCGGGAGGAGTTTATGTGCAGCCTCCATTCTACCGCGAGCTGCGTATGTTCGATGGCAGCCTCGTAAGTCCTGAAGACGCCACTACACAAAAGTCATATCAAGCGGTATTTACTCACAAATATAACTTCATGGCTTGGAACAGACCTTTCGTTCTTACCTCTGAGCTTTATTACAAATATCTGAAAGACATCATCCCTTACGAAGTAGATAATATCAGAATAAGATATTTCGCTGACCAAAAGGCCACAGGATACGCCACAGGACTCGACGTCCGCATCAACGGCGAATTCGTAAAAGGCATAGAGAGCTGGGCAAGTCTCTCTATTATGAAATCTGCAGAAAACATAAAATACTACATCTCTCCTAGCGGTTCAATATTATCACAGACCGATGTCAACAACGGCGCTGAATACGTATGCGACACCATCATTAAAGGCATACCACGTCCATCCGACCAAAGACTCAATATGTCTATTTTCTTCCAAGACTATCTGCCATACATACCGTCTTTCAAAGTAAACCTAAAACTCGTATTCGGAACAGGAATGCCGTTCGGATCGCCATATAGCGAACGCTATCAGCATAAGATGAGGATGTCGCAATACAGAAGAGTAGATATCGGATTCAGAAAGCAACTTATCGGTGAGACATCAAGTTTCAAGAAAAACAATCCTTTAAGTCATGTGAGAAATTGTTGGCTCACTCTTGAGATATTCAACCTTTTAGGAATTAACAACGTAAGTTCGTATATGTGGGTTACAGACGTATATAACATACAATACGCTGTTCCTAACTATCTCACTCCGCGACAAATCAACCTTAAGCTCGTTGCAGAGTTTTAAGAAATTCCATTAAATAGCAGGCTTTTTAAAGACAAAGTTCGTAAGTCGGCATGTTGACACCACGTCTCCGTCTTCATTCTTAACATCAATATTCCAGACATGCGTCTGTCGTCCTTTGTGTATTATAGTCGCCGTGGCATATACATAAGTCCCGACCTTGGCAGCTTTGACATGGTTTGCGCTCAGCTGCATACCTCTGATAACATATTCTTCCATATCGACATAACAAGCAGAGCCCACTCCGCCTATACTCTCTGCAAATGCCATACTAGCACCTCCGTGCAACATGCCGTAAGGCTGCGTCAACTCCTTCTTCACGAACATACGAGCATAAACATAACCTTCTCTAACATCAAGATATTCTATACCGAGAGTCTCCATCATGGTTCCCTCGTTGAGATCATTCATCTTTTTTACTATGTCTTCCATCTGTACTTAAATATATGTTTCCGTCGATATTTTAAGATGACAAAGATAAGACATTTAAGTTAAGGTGACTTCTATTAATTCCACGTTAGAGAATATTTTTAGAATCGATGCAATAACTTTTTCGAGATTTATGAACAATATGATAACATCGATGTTTAGGTGTCAATAAAAACATCAATTATCATATTATGAAAAGGAAATTAATTTTAATGGCGGCCACAATAGTTATGAGCTGCCATTTCAGCATAGCTCAGAACTATAGAGCTGAGGGCATACATACCGACGGATTCTTGTCGCCAGACAGCAGAGCAAAGACCGAGACAAAAGACAGCTGGGGTGTCATGCCATCAAGCATAAGCGACAGCAAGGACCTTGTCACAGCTCCTATAGGTTCGGGAATAGCCTTATTGGCTGGCATGGGAATAGCATACTGCGTGATAAAGAAGAAATCGCAGACATCAATGTCTTAATGCCATGACAATAGCGTCGGTGTCGATATCCATCATACAACGGAAATGTCTCTTAGGGCAATCTTTAAATCCAAGCTTGCTGCACGGACGACATCTCACGTCATTACGTTCTATGATATGACATCTCTCAGGCTCTAGAGGAAGATACGGATACATCCCCAATTCAGGAACAGTATTACCCCATACGGAGACAATATGCTTATGAAAAGCTGCCGCAATATGCATAAGACCTGTATCGTTTGTCAAGACAGACCTAGACTGTTTGACGAGATATGCTGACTGTTCCAAATTGATTTTTCCCACAAGACTGACTACATTGTCATTCACTGCAGACAAAACTTCATCAGCTCGTTCCACGTCATCAGGCCCTCCCAGAAGCACAACGGGCTCTTGAAGTTTTTTTATCACCTCAATGATTTTCACTGCAGGAAGTATCTTTGTCTTGTAAGTGCCGCCTATCACAAAGGCATGATAACCGTCTTGAAAGGCAGAAGGCAGTGTAGAGATATCGTACATATTCTCTTCCGATATGAAGAAGTCGAGGCCTTGCTTGTCGTTTTTAACGCCTAATGACTTAACAGCTTCAAAGTATCTGTCCACTATATGGACATGAGGCATCAGATTTATCTTGAATGCTGTAAGCAAGAATTTCCTGACATTAAGCTTAGGGAAAGAAGATGAAGGACAGGCCAGAGCTGCTGTCACTCTAGTGCTTCTTTTGTTTTTCTGCAGATCGACCACATAGTCGTAAGCCTCGGCTTTCAGCTCTCTGATATTGTCTTTTAGAGAAGCGTCATATTCAAACACCTTATCGACATAGACATTCTTTTTATATATATTGCTGAATTTCTTTTTTGTAAGCACATGAAGTTCTATGTCGTCAAGCTGATTCTTAAGACATCTTATCACAGGTGATGTCAGCACTATATCACCTATTGAGCTGAAGCGAATTACGAGTATCTTTTTCAAGGCAGGATATTTTAATTATTCACTTATATTTTTAGGCTGAAGCAGTTTCTCATCTCTGAATATTATCTCCACTGTCTCCTCATAAATATCCAGGTTGTTTATCTTCTTGACCTTACGCCAAATATTTTGAGGATCTTCAAATGAGTTCATCAGATAAGACCACATCTCTTTCATGCAGCCGATAATCTTAGGGCTGCCACCTGCGTGACGCAATCTCTCCAGATAGAGAGACACCACGAAATGATGCAGTTTCTTTTTTCTTTCTTCATAACTGAATGCCTTTCCTTTAATCTCATCGGCGAGGAAAGGATTTGTGAGCAGACCACGTCCAAGCATGAACATCTTGACATCAGGGAGTTTGGCGCTTATACGGTTGAAGTCTTCCACACTGAATATATCGCCATTATAAACCAAAGGTCTGTTGATTTGAGGAGCCAGCTCAGCGAATCTGTCGACGTCGGCATTTCCGGTATATAGCTGCTTTCCTATTCTTGGATGTATTATTATCTCACTAAAAGGATATGTGTTAAAGGCATCAATAAGTTCGTCTATCTCAGTATCCTTATAATAGCCAAGTCGGCATTTGAGACTAAATTTTATATCTATATTGCTGAATATCTTATCGAAGAGTTCATTCACTCTTTTAGGTTCAGCCATAAGGCCGCAGCCTCTCACTTTATTGGCCACTCTTGGGAACGGGCAGCCCATATTTAGGTTGATTTCCTTATAGCCCATCATCTTGCACTGACTGGCGAATCTCACTATCTCTTCAGCATCATTGCCGAGTATCTGCGGTGTCAAGGTGTTGACATCATTATAATTGACATCAATCTCCTCTCCCCTCAGGCTTCTGCTGTTATCCTTATGTATGCCAGTGAAAAAAGGCGTATAATATTTATCTATTCCTGTAAAATATTCTTTATACAGATTACGATATACCGAGTCGGTTATTCCTTGAAATGGTGCTAAACTTAATATCATCTCTCTCTCTTTGATACGGTGATAACTATACTAAAACATATAAGCAACAATGCCACGAGCGACCCTACTCTATAAAGATTGTCGCCATATTTAGAATAGAATGTCAATTCCTCATTTGCTTTCATTGTGTTGACCAGGACTGCAGGCTGCCAGTAATTAGTGCTTTCAAGCACGTCGCCGCGTTGGTTGATGAAACAGGATATGCCAGTATTTGCAGAACGTGCCACGCATCTTCTGTTCTCTATAGCTCTCAGCTTCGACATCTCGAAATGCTGTCTGTGTCCAGGGGTGTCTCCCCACCATCCGTCGTTGGTGATGACGAATATCAGGTCGGCGCCCTCTCTGACAAACTTAGATACATAATCGCCAAATACCGACTCATAACATATCATCGGCGCTACCTTATGGTCTTCGAATTCCAGCAATGTGAGTTTGTTCTCTCTTTTCAATGTTCCTACCGTACCGCCCAAGTCTATGGCCAGATTCTTTATAGGACGCAGTATCCACCATGAAGGCATCATCTCGACACCTGGTGTCAGCTTCGACTTCTGATGATATTGTATCTTTTCGTTGTCGCTTACCATCAAGGCTGTATTGTAAGAGTAATAATATTCTTCAGCATCAAAGAACTTACGTGCAGCGAAGTCCTTCTCCTCACCTTCCGGCACCATACCCAAAGTGCTTGCTCCTATGACGTAGGCGAGTCCTGCATTATTTTTAGAGAACAGTCTAAGGTTCCTTATTGAATAATACGAGTTGATGCTTTCCAGCCATATACTCTCATGAATAGAGGACTCAGGTCCCACTACAAAACGAGTATTCTCGGTAACGAGAAGCTCAGCCAGCTCGAAGTTACGCTTCAATATCTCTGCAGCAGACAGCACATACTCCTCCTTATACGGATCTATATTAGGCTGCACAACAACAACTTCAACGTCTTCTCCTTTATCTTCATAGGTCAGATACATTATCTTGCTTATTGTTATGGGCAAGATAAGAGCGACAGCTGCAAAGACTGCATATCTCTTCAAAGTCTGTTTTTCCTTTTCAATGACAGCCTTAAGAAGCTGATACAGCAGTATATTGACTAACAACACCCATATTGTTCCACCAGAAATGCCAGTGATTTCATACCACTGCACCCAAGTATGCTTATGAGAAAACACATTGCCGATATTAAGCCAAGGCCAATTCAGCTGCCAGTTGAGATGCAGATTCTCAAAGGCCAGGAAAAATATCACCAGAAGAAAATATCCTTTTTTATTTTTGAAGACATTCTTCCTAGTGAAATGATATAGCCAGAATGTAGTAGCCATGAATGTGCTGTTAAGAAGCAGCATCGCCACAGCACCTGCTGCAGTGCTATTCCATACCCACCAGGTGGTGAGGCTATTCCATACGAGAAACGAAAGAAACGAGAGTCCGAAGATTCCGTTTTTCTTATTGTTACTTATATTATCCTGAAGATAAATCAAAGGAACGAAAGCGATGAATATAAGAGCTGTAAATCCTTTTGTTGGCCATGCCGCTGCCAACAGCAGTCCGCTCAACAAGGCCAGTGAAATTTTAGTGACTTTCTTCATCTACTTCATCTTAAAATAATTAAAAATCTTAAAGCTGTCGTCCATGAATATCAGGGACGCATTGCCATTACGTTCAATTTGATTTATGCTTTCTTCAAAAAGCTCTGAAATCAAATCGATATTGTTATTGGATATAAAAGGTGCGAAGTTGTTCAAGAAGTTTTTCTCTTCATCTGGAAGCAGAATGCAGCTGCTCAAATTATTATTAAAAAGCACCGCATTATGAAACATTTCAAGTCCGTAAGCAAGGAACTCCTTTTGTTTCTCTCTTCCCAAAGTCTTTATATCGTTGGCGATGAAGTCTATCAGTTCCGAAGCGCTGAATCTGAAGCAGTAGCGCATCCATTTCTGGAACAGTCGGAAGTAAATCTGATCGTCGTCTTGCTCATTCATGAAATGCGATGCCAATATCCAGTTGCCGTCGGCCATCATTGCCACCTTATCAGCATGCTGGGCATCACATGAGAACTTATGCATCAAGGCATTTTTCAATACTCCAAAAGGTATTGCCGGTATTTTCACCAGCATAGTACGAGAGCGTACTGTTGTGAGCAGCTCTTCTTGATTTTCTGAGACCAGAATAAAGACCGTCTTCTCTGGCGGTTCTTCCAGAAGCTTCAACAATTTGTTAGCGGCCTGCACATTGAGTTTCTCTGCCATCCATATTATAGCCACCTTGTATTCAGCTTCATAAGCTTTGAGGTTAAGTTTCCTCATGATAGTGGTGGCATCGTTGACATTGATAGAGCCTTGTTTATTCTCCACTTCAAGCACATCGTACCACGACGACTGGTCGGCATAAGAGCCGCACGACATGAGATATTCTCTCCATTCTGTCAGGAACAAATCCGACTCAGGATCTTTCTTGACTTTCTTGTTTGTCGTTGTAGGAAACAAGAAGTGTAAATCAGGATGAGCTATGTTATTATATTTCTTACACGAAGGGCATTCGCCGCAGCTGTCGTTTTCTTTTTTGTTGGTACAGTTGATATATTGAGCGTAGGCTATAGCCAATGCCAATTTTCCTGTACCTTCAGGTCCAAGGAACAATTGAGCATGGGCTACACGGTTATCCTTTACGCTCTGTATGAGTTTCTTCTTAATATCTTCGTGACCGATTATCTGAGAAAACAACATTGTATTATCCTACTATTTCTTTATGAATTTCTTTGTTGAGATATTATTATCAGCATCGATGGTACGGATGAGATACATACCGCTTGTGAGGCTGTTAATATCTATTACATAAGATGATGAACTTACATCAGCAGAGATGACTTTCTTGCCCATGGCATTATATATCTCGACTTCTTCAACATCTTCACCTTCAACGACGATATAAGTGTTGGCTGGATTTGGATAGATATTAAACTCTTTCTTTCCAGTATAAGACTCTACGCCCAACACCATACAGTTGCTTGGGAAAACTATATCATCCACCCAGCAGCGGTCTTCACCATCTTTGTTTCTTTGGTTCTTGTCATATCTCCATTCAAAGGTATGGATGCCGCTAGGAACCTCATACAAAGCATATTTCCAATCAATATCACCGCTCCATCTCTCCTGCATCTTTCCGTCAATATAGAATACCAAGAAATCGCAGTACATTTCTGTAGACACCTTATAGTAGAATGAAATTTCTCCATCTGTTGTTGTTTCCACCTCAACCAAAAGCGATGTTATCTCATCATCATCGATATGTCCAGACTCTGCGCAGTATTCTCCAGAATATGAATTGTCATTTGTAACGCCCCATGGCAAGTCATAGTCAAACTGCCAATTCAACTTAGAGAAGTCGCCAGACTCAAAGTCCTCTCTTATTGTTCCAACGGTAAACTTCAATTCTTTTTCAATCTCATACATGCCAGATGTCAGTTTGATCTTTGTCACGAACTGCTCGCCGTCAGGAGTATCCTGATCTATGACAAGTGACAATACTGCTTCAAATTCTCCGTTTGATGCAACAGGATTCAACACGACATTATTTTCCTCAAAACTAGCATATTGACTTGATATCATGCCTTCTACATTGATATTCTGAGTTGCACTGCCGCCAATATTCTTGCCTGCCAAACGAATCTGAATTGTCTCTCCATTATCTACGAAACCATTATTATTACCAAAGCTGTCGTCGTATGACAAGTCGCTGATAACAAATACTGGAGCATGCAATTTATACAACACTTCTTGGTCCCATGTTTTATTTCCGTCAGTACAAGTAATTGTGAAATAAACATATTCTTGGTCAGGAACGTCGTTGTTTACTTTGAAAGAGAAAGCGTTGTCGATATTTTTGCTTGAGTTAGCGTTGATATCACCTACTGTCGCTTCGCTGTCAATCATTTCAATGAAATCATTTGACTGCGCTGTGATAGTAGCACTTACGTTAACAACCTTAACACCACTAGGGTTAAAGAAATCCATGTCAAGATTTACTGTTTCGCCATAATCAAGTTTACCATTATTGTTGCCATTGGCATCATCAACCTTGATTTCTTTAGCATAAACATAAGAATCATTGGCATTGAATGCTGTGACGGTATATGTCTGGCACCATGCATTAGGTCCAGTGATGATAAGATTCATATCGCCTTCAACATTAATTTCATGAGCGAATTCAAGCTGTGCCTTACCATTATTGTCTGTCATGCCGAATGCGATGAGATTATCGCCATTGAAGAGACTGCATCTGAAGTTGCTTTGTGGCATTCCATCTTTTGCAATTTCAATTGTTGCTGCTGATGTTCCCAATGCCAATGCTGGTTCGTACGACACTTCAGGAATGAAAGGTTCGTCGAGCCATGGGCATACGGCGACATCACCTAAGATATTGATACAATAGTAATTCCAGCGTAATGCTCCATTCTCTCCCCATGAATTGATGAGAGGTGCTGTCATTATCTTCATTTCCTGGAATGCTGTTCCGATGTAAGGAAGTCTGTCGTGATAATATGAATCGATGAATTCACGATGCAAGTGACGAGCAGGACCGTCGCCCCATGGGATATACCATCCATAGCGTGAGTTGCCTGTAGCAGCAACGAAACCTGTTGAGATATTCACCAATGTCTCTAACATACAAGTTCTTGTGAAGTCACCACAGATACATCCATGTGAATGGAAGAAGTTATAGTTGTGATTAACGCCATCAAGTTTTATGAACGACTCATCATTTGTTGATGTTGTGTACCATCCTGCCACGTAGTTATAGTCAGCATGACCGACATGATGTACGTAACCGCCGCCTACTTCGTTGATCTTATTTCTGAAGATAGAACCGCTCCAGCCAGTCTCGCCGTTGGCATAGACACGATGGAAGTTGTAGTCTTCAGGAATACCTATTGTTGTATAACCATCGTTATCATGTTCACCAATGAGAAGTTCGAGGTCGGTGCTGCCATAATAACCGTCGCCTAGATGCTCGCCGCCCAAGATTATATCATTAAACTCGCCTAAGACTGGGTTGGACTGATATTCCATAGTCTTATGCATCATATTGTTAAATTGTTGTTCATTATTGAAAGGCATACGACCGATTGCGAGTTCAGGCAATAAGTCTGCTTCATTTATCTCGCCCCATAGGTCATCATCGTCAATATTCCAAGAACCATCGAGACTTACATAATACAAGTCAGCCGGGAGACAATCGTCTTCATAACCATCCATCACATAGCAATAGAGACAACGATATGGAACTACTTTAGAGTCGCCGCCGAGAAGCACCATCATAATACCTTCGTTTTCATATTCCTGCTTGATGAAAGAACGAATCTGCTCCTGCTCATCGCGACCTGTCTGTGTAGCGTAAATATGTTCCAAAGAAACGACTTCTGTTCTTAAGCCACGACTTGCATAGAATGCCTTATATTCATCAAAATGAGACACCCATTCTTGTGGAGTAATGACCAATAACTCATAACCGTTTAATTGTCTTTGTTTTGAGTTATCAGAATACAAACCTAAGGATTCTGGGTTTTGAGCGAGACGCTGTACGCGAGCCTGCACTTCTGGAGAAGTGTTTAACATCTTGCTTTTGTCATCTCTTGATTGAGTGTAAGTCACGCGAACTGTGACAGACTTAGCGTATGACAGCTTTCCTTCTGAAGGGATATATCTCACAGGAGTGAATCCTGAGAAAGCAAATGAATATCCGTTAAGATATTGTGTGCTTACATTCTTATAATCAGAGGAATAAACTTCTTTTGAACTGTAAATATTCTCATTTTTTGCAAAAGGAATCTCTTTTGTCGAAGAGATAGGACGTGGTGCTTGATAAGGATACAAAAGATGAGACCCTTCCACGTCGATAAAATCAGAATATTCAATTTCAACGCTTTGCGCTTCAGTGTTCTGAGGCAACAATAGTGATACAGCAAACCATGGAAGAGTAGGTTCGCCCACTTCACCTCTTTGAACGCAGTTGTCGAAATTTACTTGTTCGTATCCTTGATATTTTTCAAATGAAGGGTTTGAAAAATAAAAGGTTTTCTCTACGACCTGAGCGGACATAGAGAAAACCATCATTATTACACTTAATGTCAATAAGAGTTTTTTCATATAAGATTTTTTTTTGCAATTATGCATTATTCTCAATCCAAAGTGTTACTTCTTCAAGTTGAAGAGCTGGTACATCCATCTTGTTTTTCTTGCGGAGACCGTTGAGTTTCTCACGCAACGCTGCTGGTTTCTCAGCTTTCATCATATCCACTGAAGTGTAGCCAGCTTTGATGAGTACCTGTGCCCATACTTCTGGAACGCCGATAGCCATGAAGTCTTGTTCTGTAGCTACTTTCTTGACTTTTTCAGGACGCATTGTTGGGAAGAAGAGAACTTCCTGGATTGCGAGCTGACCTGTGAGCAACATGACGAGACGGTCGATGCCGATGCCCATACCTGATGTTGGAGGCATACCATATTCCATAGCGCGCAAGAAGTCTTGGTCGATGAACATAGCTTCGTTGTCGCCGCGTTCTGAGAGTTTCATTTGTTCTTCGAAACGAGCGCGTTGGTCGATAGGGTCGTTCAACTCAGTGTAAGCGTTGGCGAGTTCCTTGCCGTTGACCATCAATTCAAAACGTTCTGTGAGTTCTGGATTGTCGCGGTGACGTTTACATAATGGTGACATTTCAACTGGGTAGTCGGTGATGAATGTAGGTTGGATATAAGTGCCTTCGCATTTTTCTCCGAAGATCTCATCAATCAGCTTGCCTTTACCCATTGTGTCGTCGATTTCAATATCGAGGTTTTTACATACTTCACGAAGTTGAGCTTCGTCCATTCCTGTGATATCGACGCCTGTCTTTTCTTTGATAGAGTCAATCATAGAGATGCGTTTGAAAGGACGTTTGAAGCAGATCTCGTTGTCGCCCACTTTCACTGTGTCGGTGCCGAACACTTCTGTCACGACGCGTTCGATCATTCTTTCTGTGAAGTCCATCATCCAGATGTAGTCTTTATAAGCGACGTAGATTTCCATGCATGTGAACTCAGGGTTATGAGTGCGGTCCATGCCTTCGTTGCGGAAGTTACGTGAGAACTCATAGACGCCGTCGAAGCCACCAACGATAAGACGTTTGAGGTATAGCTCGTTAGCGATACGCATGTACATAGGGATGTCGAGAGCGTTGTGGTGAGTGATGAAAGGACGTGCTGTTGCGCCGCCAGGAATAGATTGCAAGATAGGAGTTTCAACTTCGAGGTAGCCGCTTTCGTTGAAGAAGTTACGCATTGAGTTGATGATCTTGGTACGAGCGATGAATATGTTTTTAACGTTTTCATTGACTACTAAATCAACATAACGCATACGATAGCGTTGTTCTGGATCTGTGAAAGCGTCGTAGATGACACCGTCTTTTTCTTTCACGATTGGAAGAGGACGCAACGACTTACTGAGGACTGTCAATTCTTTAACGTGGATTGACACTTCGCCAGCTTGAGTGCGGAATACGAAGCCTTTAACACCGATGAAGTCGCCTATGTCGAGGAGACGTTTGAATACGACGTTATATAAAGTCTTATCCTCGCCTGGGCATATCTCGTCGCGTTTGATATAGATCTGAACGCGTCCGTGAGCGTCTTGAAGCTCACAGAAAGAAGCAGCGCCCATGATACGACGGCTCATGATACGGCCGCCGATGCTGACGTTCTCAAACTTAGCCAAATCATTATCATCAAATTCTTCAGCGATCTGCGCTGTGTTGACGTTGACTTCAAAAGCTGCTTGAGGATAAGGATTGATACCTAATTTGTACAACTCGTTCAAAGAGTTCCTTCTTATTTGTTCTTGTTCGCTTAACATAATATATTGATTTTCTTAATTGGCTATAAAACTTGCAAATATAATAAAAAAAGGCTAATGGCTAACGGCTAATGGCTAAAGTTTTTTTTAGAGGGTTGAGAGAGATTTAAGGGATTAGAGGGAAAACCTTTGAACTTTGAACCATTGAACTAAGAACTCTGAACCTTAAACTTTAGCCATTAGTCTTGTAGTCTTATTGACTTATTGACTTAAAGAGGAAAACCTGAAAGGGTAAAACATATCTAAAATAATGCATCGCATTATAACAAAGAACCCCAGAAAAAAATTCTGAGGTTCTAAAGTTCTGAGATTATGAGTTTCAAAAAAATTCCTCTCTTATTCCTTAACAATCTTGTTAACATAAACATTTCCATTAACATCTGTCACTCTCACGAAATAGAATCCGTTGTTTAATGATGTGACGTCAATTTCATTTCTGTTTTCAACTGCAACGACTTCTTGTCCTAATGCGTTGAAGATAGCGACTTTAACAATATTGTCGCCTTTAACTGTAAGAAGGTTGTTTACAGGGTTTGGATACAATTCAACATTAAGAGCATTGTTTTCTTCGAGACCTACTGTATAATTGTCGATGATTGGCACTATCTGTTCGCCCAATGATGATATTATATATAATTCTGAATCCCTATCGCCTTTATAAGCAAAATCAGAATAAACTTCTACTTCAACAGATTCACCTATAGTCAATGTGTATGGAAGAGTAAAATCGTGCTCTACATGATAGGATAAATCATCTTTTACGCTTATACTGTTTATAACAACGTCATTTGCAGTGTTGTTTGTGATTGTCAACATTTCAACGCCATCGTTTTCATCTTCAAACACTAATTCTGTTGGGTTTAAAGTGAGAGCTGTCTCTGCGTGTTCGACAATAGTGAAGACGTGAGGGTCGAGTTCGCCGAAGACAGGTTGTTGGTATCTGCGGTTTGACTCGTCAGCGCCGAACACATAATATTTCACTTCTGATTTTGGTTGATAACCTTTGATATAACCTACATATTCATCAGGGTTGCCTGTTGCTGTCATGCTTGCTGTTTGGTATTCGCCGCCGTCGATGCTATAGTAAACGAGGAGAGAATCTTGTTTCAAGTCAGCGCCGCTATAAGCGATGAACTTGCTTGTGATAGCGATAGAATCTTGCCATTCTTGTTCGCCGAAGACAACATTACGGTGGTCAACATAAAGCATGTTGAAATCCATGACGCCACGAGTACGGCAGTGAAGAGCGTCGGTGTTCAACCAACCATCCCAATAACTATTGTTTGCAACACCAATAACTTCATAACCTGGCATAGCCTGACGATAGATATTAAGAGCGCCTTCGTTATATGTTGAGTTAGAACCCATTGGAACGAGTACCTTCTTGTTAAGAATCAAGCTGTTGGTATAAGGAGAAATAACGCTTCCACCAGGGATGTCAACGCGATAGACTTTATAAGGATAACCCCAACAGCAGTTTGTTGTTGCGAAATAATCAGCAACTTCTTCGTAATATGGATAACGTGGGTTTGATTCTGGAACGCGAGCCAACAATATTTTGTCAGGAGCGAGATATTTACCCCAGCAGTCGACGTGAGCGATGTAATCGCCTTGAGGGTCGATTGTTACGTGATAAGGATCGATGCCGAGATAAGCTTTCATTCTTTCATATACTTGTTCTTCAGAAACGCCAGCTTGTGAAGCACTCTCTGTGATGACGATGTCGTCAGAAACGCCATTGCCGCGTCCATCTTGCATCATGTTACCACCTGTGTGAACCACTTTCATACCGAACATCTCGATGTCCCAATATTCTGCAAAATGACCTGGTATGTCATCATCGTAAGGACGTGGACGGTTGTAGACATTGTCGACAATAGCAGGTTTTCTTCCGTCGAAGATGTACCAAGGACCGAAGTCACGAACCCAGTATGAGTTTGTTGGAGCGTTGAGGTATTCAATATTGTCCATATTGACGCCAGCTGACTGGAATTCGCTCTGTGCTGATGACTGATAATAACTTTCAACGATTGTGATGACCTTGCAGTCTTCTGCCATCTCTTTTACGAGTTCTACAGGGATGCCGAGAGGATAGACAATCATAACTGCCTGCATTGGCTCATATTCGCCTGGGAAACGAACCTCGCCTGTTGGAGGAGGTGTCTCAACAAAACTACGTGTTGATATTGGCATATACATCTCTTCTTCTGAGAGATATTTCATTTTTCTCCATTCTGGGAGTTCTTGTTCTTGAGCCTTCAAATTAACGCTCAAAACCAAACAGAATAATAATCCAATTAAAGTAAAATTTTTTCTCATTTTTTTTGATAAATTTTTGTTTCGCAAAAATACCATTTTTTCCCGTAATTACGTTATCTTTGCAAACATTATTATCACATTTTTTTAATAATTTCCAATAAATGAAAAAACTTGCTTATCAATCATTTCTGATTGTAATATTTTGTGTTTTATTGTCGACGACTTCATGCAAGATCGTTGAAAAATACACATCATCTTTTAATAAAGAAAATGACACTCCTACACAGAACAAGACTATCGTAGAAAACACTGAAGAAAACGTTTCAGAAGAAGGCTTCATCGACGAAGAAACCTCGACATATTATGAAGAAGAAGACATCTACGAAAACGCTTTTACCGATAGCGATGTCATTGACGACATGCTCGACCCTATCATGGCCGACAGTCTGGAGATGGCGCTGCAGGAACGCATCGACTCAGAAAACTCTGGCGAAGCCATAGTGCAAGAATCCGACATCATGATGGGAATGATTGACGATTTGCAAGACATAAAATACTTCGAAGACAACAGACTCGAGTCGAGTTCAAAGTCAGAAAACATCTACAATTACCCAGCTGCTTTTGTACCATCATTTCCCGACAGCGTTTATGCAGAACGTATAGCCAGACTGAGAAGCCAGACAACGATGGAGTTGGTTTACAACAAACATGTCAAGAGCTTCATCGATGTCTATGCTGTACAAAAGAGAGATCACACTTGCAGAATACTCGGCCTTGCCGACATTTATTTCCCTTTGTTTGAAGAGACATTAGACAAATACGACATGCCATTGGAGATAAAATATCTCGCCGTCGTCGAGTCAGCCTTGAACCCGAGAGCAGGTTCTCACGCTGGCGCCAAAGGTCTGTGGCAGTTCATGTACGGAACAGGAAAGGTATATAAATTAAACGTGACATCATTGGTCGACGACCGCTTCGACCCTATCAAAGCGACCGAAGCAGCATGTCAGCATCTTCAGGATTTATATGAAACCTTCGGTGACTGGTTCCTGGCTTTGGCAGCATACAACTCTGGAGCAGGCAATGTCAACAAGGCCATCCGTCGCGCAGGCGGACTGAAGAACTACTGGGCAGTATGGCCATTCCTGCCTAAAGAAACAAGAGGCTATGTGCCAGCATTCATCGCTGTCAACTATGTGATGAACTATTCACAAGAACATAACCTATACCCTACCGACCCAGGCATCATGGCCAACGGTGTCGATAGCGTAACAGTACATCAGCCTCTGCATTTCGACCAGCTCCACGAGATGCTCAACATACCTATGGAAGACATCAAATTCTTCAACCCACAGTATAAGGCTAGCATAATTCCTGCAAGCGCAAAGACACCTATGTCGTTGCGTCTGCCAGAACAATATATCAACAGCTTCATCGACAACGAAAAAGAACTCTACGCTTTCAAGACCAAGAAAGGCATCGACAGAGAAAAACTCGAAGAAGAGATGAAAAAGGTGAGCGACAGAAGCGTACATATCGTGAAGAGTGGAGAGAGTCTCGGAAGCATCGCCAAGAAATATCGTATCAGCGTTAACCAGCTCAAGACATGGAACAACTTAAAATCCACCACTATATACCCTGGACAAAAACTCATAGTCTATAGCTCAGGAGCACCTATGGCTCAAGCCGGCAACAGCAATCCGGTGACACGCTCAACAGAACAGACAATACACGTAGTTAAATCTGGAGAAAACCTGAGTCTCATAGCCAAGAAATACAAATGTACTGTAACCGACCTCAAAAACTGGAATAACTTAAAATCCACCACATTGAGTATCGGCCAGAAACTGAAAGTTTATCCTCCTGCAGAAGGATCATCTTCATCAGGAAGTTCGAAAGTAGTCCACACTGTCAAATCGGGAGACAATCTCTGGGACATCTCAAGAAAATATGGCGTTAGCGTTGAACAGATAAGAAAACTCAATGGTTTAAGCTCTAATGCTGTATTGAAGATAGGACAGAAGTTGGTAATTAGGAATTAGGAGTTAGGAATTAGGAATTGTCTGGTCGCTGAGCTTGTCGAAGCGCTAGATGTAGAAAACACGTATCAAATTACACCATTAAATATAAACAATATGTAATTGAAGCGTCTTTAAGATTAAGAATTATCATAATAAACATAATATCAAGACGTTGTTAAAAAAAATAATATGAAAAAGCTCAGTTTAATTTTAGCAGTATTATTCTCATTGTCATCATTATTTTCATGCGTTGAGGATGTTAAAGAAAAAGAAATAAAGAAGGCTCGTTCTGTGGGTGGAACATCGGAAGTGCTTCTGATAACACAAAACGAAGACCAATGGAATGGCCAGATGGGACAAGCGGTCCGCGACTTCTTCGAACAGGAGCAATATGGATTGCCACAGCCTGAGAAAAACTTCAAGGTCGCTCATATCAACACAGACGCCTTCAACGATATGTTCAAGAAACATCGTAATCTCATCATCGCCAAGATCGACAGAGACATCAAGAACCCTTTGGTTGAGACACAGAAGAACTGGACATCAGAACCTCAGTTCGTAATAAGAATAACAGCTCCATCAGAAGAGTCATGGGTCAGGACATTCGACTCACAGAAAGACGGACTCAAACTCATCTTCGACCAAAACGAGAGAGAGAGATTCCAAGATTTCTTCCGTCCAACGACAGACGTCAAGATAGTCACACAGCTGAAGAAAAAATTCGGCGTCAGCATGAACGTGCCAGAAGGATACTTCATCGGCATCGACCAGGACAACTTCATGTGGATCCGCAAGGAAACCGACGTGATGAGCATGGCATTTATGCTTTATGAGCTTCCTTACAAAGACACTGCCGACCTCAATCCAGACAACATCATCAGAGTTAGAGACTCCATAGTAAAGAAATACATCCCAGGACCTGCTGACGGTTCATATATGACAACAGACAAGGAATTCATCACTCCTGTTTCTATGGCATTACCTAAGTTTCCTGCAGGCTACGCTATCGAGACACGCGGATTGTGGAACGTAGTCGGTGACTTCATGGCTGGACCATTCGTGTCATATTCCATAGTAAATCCAGAACACACCAAAATCATCACAGCAGAAGGCTGGGTATATTATCCTAACAAAGACAAGAGAGACTTGTTAAGACAACAGGAAAGCATATTGTATAGCTTGAGGTTTGTGAAGTGAGAGAATATAGAGGCGCAGATGGTTAATTCTAAAGCCTCTTTATTTTGGACGCATTCGATGCTGCACTTGGACGCATTCGATGCGTCCCTACAAAATCTTGTGGGACAATAAAACCTGTAGGGACACATCGAATGTGTCCTTATAGCTTTTGAATGCATTCGACGCTGCACTTGGACGCATTCGATGCGTCCCTACAAAATCATGCGGGACA
>JAFZDU010000053.1 GCA_017561025.1 Bacteroidales bacterium
AATTGGTTGTCTGGGAAAATAACTGTCATGAAGAAGTTGTATTCTTCGTCACCTTTGTGGTTAGGGTTATTTTCTTTCTTTTCTTGACCTACGAGAGCTGCAGCAGCGCTTCTGTGGTGACCGTCAGCGATGTACATTGAAGGAACTTGTGTGTCGAATATTTCAACTAGTCTGTCGATAATAGCTTTATCGTCGATGACCCAGAAACGGTGACCGAAGTTGTCTTCTTTAGCGATGAAGTCGTAGATAGGAGCTTCTTTTGTGATATTGCTTACGATAGCGTCGATTTCATCGATAGCAGGATAAGCGAAGAATACAGGTTCAACGTTAGCGTTTGTGATGCGAACGTGTTTCATGCGGTCTTCTTCTTTATCTTTACGTGTAAGTTCGTGTTTCTTGATTACTTGGTTTACATAGTCTTCACTCCATGCGCAAGCAACGATACCATATTGCCAATGAGCGTCAGCATCTGTTGGGTTCATGCTTTGAGCGTAGATATATAATTTTTCTTCTTTATCTTGAACGAGCCAACCGTAGTCTTTGAAAGCGTTGAAGTTTTCAACTACTTTGATATATGTTGTTAAATCGCTGTCTTTTGTACCAGGAGCGAGGTCGATTTCAGCTTTAGTAACGTGTAAGAGGCTATATGGATTGCCTTCGCATTCTTGGCGAGCTTCTTCTGAATTCAATACGTCGTAAGGTCTTGATGCTAATTTCTCGACGATGTCTACTGGAGGACGGTAACCTTTAAATGGTTTAATTACTGACATAATTTCTAATTTTTAAGTTGTTATTATTTAAATCCGGTTTTTACCAGAAAACATTTTCTGTGTCAATTTCATCCTGTTGGATATCTTGATAATCGTTTTCGTGTTGTATTCCGCCACTCTTTTGTAATGAGATGATAAGAGCGCCGATCATCTTTGTTAGTTCCATCAACAGAGTGCGAATAGATTCTTCTTTTTCTTCGGTGAGATATTCGTTTTTTCTTCCGATAGCAGAGAAGACAACACATTTGCGAATACTTGTTTTTGCAGCTTTAAGTTGGGAGATGAAGGAAGCTTTGTTTTTAGATGAGCCTTCAGCGATAAAGAAGGCTATTTTTGTTGATTCTTCAAGGAATCTTCTGTAAAAATGGCTTTCTATTTCGTTAGTTGCCAATGAGCTTGCTTCGGTCAACAAAGATACAAAACCAATGGCTTTGCTGTAAACTCGAAGGTCTTCGAATCTAAAAAATGTCGTTGATTTATTATCTTCTGGAACCATAGACTTTAGTAGTTTAAGTTGTTAATATGTATAGTTTAAAAAAAGGTTCATCTCGAAGTCTCGAGATGAACCATATTTTGTTTGATTAGTTAACTTTGAATTTAACGTCGCCGTTTTGGATGAAACCAACGATTTGGCGTGCTGCAGCGAGACCTGCGTTCATGTTAGCTTCAGCTGTTTCAGCACCTTGTTTTTTAGGTGTTGCGAAGAAACGGTTAGCGAATTTTTCTGCTAATACAGCTTGGTTAGCTGGAGCGATGTCTGTAACATATTTAAGGTCAGCGCGGTCTGCGAGAAGTTGTTCCATGCCAGCTTCGTCGATAACTTCTTTACGTGCTGTGTTGACTAAGCAACCGCCTTTAGGCATTTTTGAAAGAAGTTCGTAGTTGATAGAACCTTTTGTCTTTTCGTTTGCTGGGATGTGTAATGAAATATAGTCGCAGTTTGCGTAGAGTTCTTCCAATGTTGCAGGAACTATAACGCCTTCAGCTTCCATTTTTTCTGTTGGTACGAATGGGTCGAATGCCCAAACTTCCATACCGAGAGCCTTAGCTTTGTTAGCTACGAGGCGACCTACGTTACCATAAGCGTGGATACCGACTTTCTTGCCGCTTAATTCGCAACCTGTACCTGGTTTGAATGTGTTACGTGCCATGTAGATCATCATGCCGATTGCTAATTCAGCAACAGCGTTTGAGTTTTGACCTGGAGTGTTCATAGCTACGATGTTCTTTTCTGTACATGCTGCTAAGTCCAAATTGTCGAAACCTGCGCCAGCGCGGACAACGATCTTGAGGTTGTTAGCGTGGTCGATGACTTCTTTAGTAACTTTATCTGAACGAACGATGAGAGCGTCAGCGTCTGCTACTGCATCGTAGAATTGTTGTACGTCTGTATATTTTTCGAGGAGAGCTAATTCGTAACCAGCTTCTTCAACGATTGTTCTGATGCCGTCAACTGCTGCCTTTGAGAAAGGTTTTTCTGTTGCTACTAATACTTTCATTTCTTTATTTTTTAATGTTATGAAATATTATTTGTTAGCTGCTTCGAATTCTTGCATGCAAGCTACGAGAGCCTTAACTGATTCAACTGGGCAAGCATTGTAGATAGATGCGCGGAAACCACCAACTGAACGGTGACCTTTGATACCAACCATGCCGCGTTCTTTTGCGAATTCCATGAATGCTTTTTCTTTGTCTTCGTGACCTGGAGCCATTACGAAGCAAACGTTCATGATAGAACGGTCTTCTTTAGCTGCTGTGCCAACGAACATTGAGTTGCGGTCGATTTCGTTATAGAGAAGTTCTGCTTTTTCGAGGTTGATTTTGTGCATTGCTTCGAGACCACCGAGGTTCTTAACCCACTTCAATGTTTGGTACATGACGTAGATAGGGAATACTGGAGGTGTGTTGAACATAGAGATGTTACGATCTTCTTCAGCAGCGTGTGTGCGGTAGTCAACCATTGTTTGGAGCTTGCGTTCGCCTTCGAGTTTGCCGAGGAGGTCGCGACGGATGATAACGAATGTAACGCCAGCAGGACCTACGTTCTTTTGTGCACCACCGTAGATGAGAGCGTATTTGCTTACGTCAACTGGGCGGCTCATGATGTCTGATGACATGTCAGCTACCAAGTCGATTGGGCAATCCATATCGTAACGGATTTCTGTACCGTAGATAGTGTTGTTTGTTGTGATATGGAAATAGTCAGCGTCTGTTGGAATTACATAATCTTTAGGGATATATGAATATGTTTTGTCTTCTGATGAAGCAACAACTTCTACATCGCCATAGAATTTAGCTTCTTTAGCAGCTTTCTTAGCCCAAACACCTGTTTGAAGATAAGCAGCTTTGTTCTTTAAAAGGTTAGCTGGAACATGGAAGAATTGTGTTGAAGCACCACCGCCGAGGAATAAAACTTCGTAGTTTTCAGGGATATTCAAGAGTTCGCGCCATAATTGACGTGTTTCTGCCATAACTCTTTCCCAACCTGGTGTACGGTGTGAAATTTCGAGGATACCGATACCTGTGTTGTCAAAATCACGGATAGCTTCGATAGCTGCCTCAACAGCTTCTCTTGGAAGGACGCATGGTCCAGCGTTAAAATTGTGTTTCATCGCTAAATTATTTAAAGTTTATAAATGATTTTATGAATTGTCTTCTACGTGGCAAAGATAACAAATAAACCAATAAGCAATACATTTATTAATAAAAATGTTATTTATTTTTTTTGACTGCATACATTAATTAATAGCAATATCGTATCAAGACTTGCCTCCGAAATCGCTTTTTCTAAAAAAAATAGAACACTGTCATTGCCAAACCATAGTTTTGTGTAAGATTGTTATGAATTTTATGCCTATAATGTATCTTGTTTTCTATTTAACTTATTGATTTATCGTTTGATATAAAAATATTAAAAAAGTTTTAAAAAATGTATTTTCGTTTGAATAAAATTAGTATCTTTGCCGCTCAAATAAGTGGAAAAATAAAAGTTATATATAGCAATGAAAAAAGACATACATCCAAAAAATTACCGTCTCGTTGTTTTCAAAGACATGTCAAATGATCACGCTTTCATGTCACGTTCAACAATCAACACAAAAGATACAATTGTTTGGGAAGACGGAAACGAGTATCCTTTAGTAAAATTAGAAATTTCTAACACATCACACCCATTCTACACAGGTAAGATGAAACTCGTTGACACAGCAGGTCGTGTTGATAAATTCAACAACAAGTACAAAAAATTCCAAGAAAGCAGAAACGCAAACAAATAATCATATTTGTACCCTTTTCATGGATAAAGCCTTCATCTCTCGATGGAGGCTTTTTTGGCATGATTGTTGACGAACGCGCGTGTGTAATTCTAAAAAATAAAATATGGACAACAACTTAAATCATGATATTTTCCTGACAGATATTGTAGAGACCGACACTGAATATATTCCACTTCTTACACCGGAAGACGAAAAACGTATCAGCGAAGAGGAAATACCGGAAGAAGTGCCTATCATGACACTGCGTAACGCTGTCCTATTCCCAGGTGTGGTGATACCAATCACAGTGGGACGCGACAAATCAATAAAGCTGATAAAAGAAGCATATAAACGCCATCTGCCAATAGGCGTGCTGGCTCAAAAAGATGCTGCCGTCGAGGACCCAGGCCAAAACGACCTTCACGAAATCGGAACAATAGCAATGGTGATGAAGACATTGCAAATGCCTGATGGCAACACAACAGTCATCATCCAAGGCAAACGCCGATTCAAACTCCAAGAAATAACACAGACAGAACCTTATCTGAAAGGTAAAGTGCAGCCTTATGACGATGGCCTCGTAATACCTCGCGACCGCCAGTTCAAGGCTCTGATACACTCTATCAAAGACCTCGCAATGCAGATAAGCCAAAAGTCGGCTAACCTTCCTTTCGAGGCTTCTTTCGCATTGAAAAATATCGACAGCCCATGGTTCATGGTTAACTTCATAGCAAGTAATCATGTCAATTCAATGCAGGATAAACAAAGATTGCTGGAAATAAACGATATAACAACATTTGCAACAGAATTGCTCGCTATCCTGACTAATGACGTTCAGATGCTTGAACTGAAGCATCAGATTCAAAGCAAGGTCAAGATGGATATGGATAAACAGCAACGCGAATATCTCCTTAACCAACAGCTTCGTACCATTCAAGAAGAACTCGGCGGAACTCCTAACGAGATTGATATCAAGGTGCTTAAAGAAAAAGCTGCCAAGAAAAAATGGCCTAATGAAGTCAAGGAGACTTTCGAGAAAGAACTTGGTAAACTCCAGAGAATGAATCCTCAGGTGGCGGAATATGGCATCCAGCATAATTACCTTGAATATATAGTAGAACTTCCTTGGAACGAATATACTAAAGACAACTTCGATCTTAAACACGCCCAGAAGGTCCTTGATAAGGATCATTTCGGACTTGAGAAGATAAAAGACCGTATCATTGAATATCTTGCGGTTTTGAAACTGAAGAATGATATGAAGTCTCCAATATTATGTCTCGTAGGACCTCCAGGTGTCGGCAAGACATCTCTCGGTAAGTCTGTCGCTAAGGCGTTGGGACGTAAGTATATAAGAATGTCGCTCGGTGGCGTCCGCGATGAGTCAGAGTTACGCGGTCATCGCAAGACATATATCGGCGCTATGCCAGGTCGTATCATACAGAACCTCAGAAAAGCTAAGTCGTCGAACCCTGTCTTCATCCTCGATGAGATTGACAAGGTGAGCGGCAATAACGTCAACGGTGATCCTCAGGCAGCTCTTCTCGAAGTGCTCGACCCAGAACAAAACATGGCGTTCTCAGATAACTTCCTCGAGATGGATTACGACCTCTCAAAGGTCTTGTTCATCGCTACGGCAAACAGTCTCTCGACGATTCATCCTGCCTTGCGCGACAGAATGGAAATCATCGACTTGAGCGGTTATCTCCGTGAAGAGAAATATGAGATTGCAAAACGTCACCTTATTCCTAAACAGCTTAAGGAACATGGTCTCACTTCAAAAGACGTGACATTCCCTAAAGATATGGTGATGAAAGTTATCGACGATTATACCAGAGAGGCTGGCGTGCGTAACCTTGAGCGTCAGATCGCAAGTGTTATTCGTCGTAAGGCAAAGAATATCGTCATGGGCGATGAATATGAAAAGAAGGTTTCTGAAAAAGATTTGAAAGACACTCTTGGCGTTGGAATGTTCCACGATGGCGATGAGGTGAAGCATTCAGTTCCAGGTGTCGCTATAGGTCTCGCATGGACGCCGGTAGGAGGTGAGATACTTTCTATCGAAGTCAGTCTCAGCCGCGGTCACGGAATGCTGCATCTCACAGGTAATCTCGGCGACGTGATGAAGGAATCTGCAACAATAGCATACGAATATATCAAATCACATTCTTCACAATTGGAGATAGATCCGGCTGTTTTTGAAGAATGGAACGTACATATCCACGTGCCAGAAGGCGCTACACCTAAAGATGGTCCATCTGCCGGCATCACGATGCTGACAGCGCTGACATCGGCGTTCACGCAGAGAAAGGTAAAGGACAGACTTGCGATGACAGGTGAGATAACATTGAGAGGCAGAGTGCTGCCAGTAGGTGGAATACAAGAGAAGATGCTTGCTGCCAAACGTAATGACGTAACGGATGTCATCTTGTCAGTAGAAAATAAACGCGACTTCTCTGAGATAAAAGAAGATTACGTAAAAGGACTCAACTTCCATTTCGTGACATCGATGATGGAGGTTCTCGACCTCGCACTCGAAAAAGAACAAGATGTCAATGATTTGGATTACAATCAGCATCTGATGAATTCACACAAACGTGTTGCTGGTTTCTTAAGTCAACAAGACTTTAGAAGTGAGGGATTAGGAGTTAGGAATTAGGAATTGTAGGGAGGCGATTCATCGCGTCCAATTCCATATAGACGTGTCAATGTTATTTAGCATTGATGCGTCTTTTTTTTTGTCAACGGACAGTGAATTTTGGGTCTCGCAAAGGAACGCAAAGTTTTAGTTTTAAAAAAATCTTTAACCTTTCGTCATTTGTCTTTAGACTTTTATTATCTTTGCCGCCGCATAAGGAGCTCTTACGAACCGTTGCGTTACGAAGAGTGAAAAGGGAATCCGGTGTGAATCCGGAACAATTCCAGTTGCTGTAAGTCCCACTCCTAAACGAGTTCGTTTGTCGCACTCTTTGCCACTGATAAAGTATCGGGAAGGCGCGACAGATGGGATAAGTCAGAAGACCTACCTTGTGATTTGATGGATTTCCACTTGCTGGAACACGGGTCGAAATCAACTTAAATTTATTACGTTTTTTAATTTAAAGACGCAAAGACATAGTGACACATAGACGTAAAGTCTTGTGTATACTTGTGGATTTTGAATTGAGCGACTTGATGCTTCAGCGACTCTGTGTCTTTGCGTCTTTGTGACTTTGCGTCTATAAATGTAATTATCTAAGTGATTTCTGACATGTAACTAATTGATGTATGAATGAAAAAAGATAATAACATTTTATAAACTAACAAAATTAAAGTCATGAAGAAATTATTTACTCTTTTGATGCTTGCATTGGTATGTGTATCAATGACCAATTGTAACAGGAAAATTAAAGAAGAACTTGAAGAATTGGACAGCCGTGTGACTGCTCTTGAAAATGCCGTGAAGAAAACCAACCAGGACATCGCAGCTTTGCAGTCAATCGTGAATGCTTTGCAGAACAACCTTTATGTAACTAATGTGATTACTACATCAGAAGGTTACACAATTCAGTTTTCTGATGGTACTAGTGCTGTCATTTCTAATGGTCACGATGGAATTAACGCTACAGTTATTTCAGTAAGACAAGACGTTGACGGTTATTATTATTGGACTCTCGACGGTGAATGGCTTATCGTCGATGGCAACAAGGTCCGTGCTACAGGTAAGGATGGAATTGACGGAACTAATGGTACTAACGGTATTGATGGCGTTGATGGAATAGACGGTGTGTCTCCTCAAGTACGTATCAATGAAGATACTAAAGAATGGGAAATATCTGTTGACGGAGGAATTACTTGGGTTCCAACTGGCGTAATCGCTGAAGGTCAAGATGGTACAAATGGTACAAACGGAACAAATGGAACCAACGGAACAACTCCTCAAATCTCTATCAAGAAAGACGTTGACGGTAACTATTACTGGACTCTCGACGGAGAATGGATTATTGTAGATGGTGCAAAGGTACGTGCTAATGGCTTTGACGGTGGTAGCGGCACTAACGGTCTCGCTCCTCAAATCCGCATCAATCTTGAAACTTACGAATGGGAAGTGTCAACAGACGGTGGGCTGACATGGACATCAACAGGCGTCGTAGCTCAAGGTGTTGACGGCGACTCTTTCTTCCAAAGTGTCGATGCTTCAAACCCTGATTACGTCATTGTAACTATGGCTGACGGCAGTGTGATTCTCCTAGCTCGATACGGTGGTTCTGCTCCAATGTTCGTCATCGTAGGCGCTCCTGAACTCGTACAACTAGAATATGGCACAAGCGTGTCTTATGAAGTAGAGGCAGAGAATATCGTTGAATATCTTATCAACGTTCCTCTAGGATGGAAGGCAGAATATGAAAATGACGCTCTTGCTATCACAGCGCCTGCTAAAGATATGTGTCACTTCGACAAAGAAGGCAAGATTGCTATCACAGTTATCTCTGAAGCTGGCATGACTTCTATCGTGAAAATAAATGTAGTCGCAGGCGAATGGGTGTCGGAAGTTGAACTCAGAGTGCTTACATTTGAAGATTCTGACGCAAAATTCTCCCCTTACGAATTGGGTTATTGCGGCGCATACATCAGCACATGGAGCGACCTCATCGCTCAAGACCAATATATGGATAATCTTATCTATGATTTTTCTGGCAGCGAACCATATTATTGGTATGATGAAAACAATACAGAACTATTCCATGCTTTCCCTTATAATTATGGAGCATACGCTTATTGGGGTGGCGGTCAGGCTGTGTCAAATTATGCTAATACAGATTATGAAACATACGGTGATTACAATAACCAGCTTACCGTCTATGGTGAAGAAGGCGCAGGCGGTCATAATGGCTCTGCAAACTTCTGCATGCACTTCGGTTATGCTGACGACTCAGGCTATAACGGTACAGAAGAGCTTCCTTCATTTATGTTTGGCGACGGTCAAGAAAGAGTCATCGACCATATCTATGTCAATAACTCAACATACGCCTTGAACTGCTATATTAATGGTAATGGTTTGACAGATCCTGTTGGTGCTAACGACAAGGCATGGATAATCGCTAAAGGCTTTAATGAAAACGACGAACAAGTTTCAGAATCAATATTCTATCTTGTCAATGGACCAAATAAGATCGTTACAGAATGGACAAAATGGGATTTGACATCACTCGGTAAAGTATGGCGTGTTGAGTTCAATATGGCTGGTACTAACGACAACGGCTATGGTTTCTCACAACCTGCTTACTTTGCTTACGACGATGTCGCTGTTCAATTTGAAGGTGAAACAGTCTTTAGATAATCTGTGATGAGAAAAGGTTTAGTTAAAATATGGTTGCTCATTCTTGTTGTTATTCTTTCGGCTTGTAACATTGATGAGGAGTTTTTTGCTCCAGAGATTATACTCGATAGCGAAACTGGCATTTACACCGTAAAATACGGTCGTGAGATAGTCATAGCACCAAATTATAAGAACGCTGAGAATGCAACGTATTGTTGGACAATGGATGGTGAAGTACTTGCTACTTCACCTACATTGTCTTTTTTACAAGAAGAAGTGGGTGAATATTATATCACAATTAAAGTCACAACAGAACACGGCTCTGACGAAGAAGAGATTCGTGTTGATGTTGTTGAACTGGAGATTCCTACGGTAAGCATCGCGGGTAATAAGAAGATGACGGTCACCGTCGGTGCAGAAGTGATTCTTAACGCTGCTGTACGTGAGACTTCGCTTCCAACGAAATTCAAGTGGACTGTCAATGACGTAATCGTCGGCAATGACCTTAATTATATTTTTATCGCTAAAGAAACTGGTAATTATATAGTAAAAGCTATTGCAAGTAACGACGATGGTTCTCATAGCGATATGGTTGAAATAGATGTCCTTAATCCTGAAGACATTCCTTTCACTTGGGATTTTGAAAAGTATTCTTATCATACTGTTGAAGGAAGAAGACTGCTCATCAAACCTCTTGACAATGGTTTTGAACATAATGTGAAATACACATGGAATGTCGTTGAAGATGAATCTATGACAGGCGATGATTCTGAATTTGTCTTCATCGCTGATAACTCTGGCGTGTATAATATCACCGCAGTCGCTACATCAGTGAATGGTGAAGATGAGATAAGCATCACTCGTAACTTTGTTGTTACGGTCTATGATGAAAAGGAATTTTATCGTCCTAAAAATGGAGCATCGCAAGTAAGTTGGAACAGAGTGTTTGAATATACGCCGGCGCCGGGTCAGTTCATCAACGAGCTGAAGACTGGCGGTTTCGATGGAACTCAGATAAATCCAGAAGCAGCTATAGAATACGCTGCAGAACGTCTCGAAAATGAGAACTGGGTCTCGCTGGGAGGATTCGGCGGATATATAGTCGTTGGTTTCGACCACAGCATCGACAGGTCTCGTTCTTATGACTTTGGTGTCGTCGGCAATGCCTTCGACGGTTCTTCAGAACCTGGTGTGGTTTGGGTCATGCAGGATGAAAACGGCAACGGATTCCCTGACGATACATGGTATGAACTGGCAGGTTCTGAACATGGTAAGTTTGAGACATACAGAGATTACGCTGTGACATATTATCGTCCTACAGGAATAGGAATGCCTGTTCAATGGACCGACAATTACGGCGGTAGCGGTGAAGTGGATTACCTTGCTCAATTCCACGACCAGGATTATTATTACCCTCTTTGGATAGGAGCGGATTCATACACCTTGAAAGGAACACGCCTCGAAGCTCGTAACTACGACCAGTCTGGAAACGGAACTTACTGGATTAATCCTCATTACGACTGGGGATATGTGGATAACTTCAGTCCGTCGGATTTTAATTCATCAGATAAGGCTAACTTTTTCAGAATCTCCAATGCTGTAGATTATGAAGGCAATCCGGTGAATTTGTCTCACATAGATTTCGTTAAAGTGCAATGCGCAGTCAATGCCAAGAGCGGTTGGTTGGGAGAATTATCAACCGAAGTCTGCGGATTTTATGATTACAGTTTAAAGAAATAATCTATGAAAAAAGCTATCAGTATACGGAGCCTGAGCCTGTCGAAGGCAGGTGTTGGCACTTCGACAAGCTCAGTGACCAACATCTTTTTAGTCTTTTGCCTTTTGTCACTGGTCTCCTGCATGGAATGGGACTACGGTCTTGAAGAGGAATTCAATACTTCGACTTCTGGTGATGGTCTGTTTATCTGTAATGAAGGTAACTTCCAATATGGCAATGCCACATTATCTTATTATAATCCAGAGACGAAAGTCGTAGAGAATGAGGTGTTCTATCGTGCCAATGCCATGAAACTCGGCGATGTGGCACAGTCGATGATTATACGTGACAGCATCGGTTGGGTTGTTGTTAATAACTCTCACGTAGTCTTTGCCATAAACATAAACACTTTCAAGGAGGTCGGTCGTATCACTAATTTCACTTCTCCGCGTTACATGCATTTCATCTCTGACGAGAAGGCGTACGTTACGCAGATTTGGGATAACCGAATCTTCATCGTAAATCCTAAGCGTTATGAAATTACAGGATATATCGACATTCCTGATATGACTATGGAGAGCGGCTCGACTGAGCAGATGGTTCAGTATGGAAAGTATGTCTATGTCAACTGCTGGTCATACCAGAATCGTATCATAAAGATAGATACAGAAACGGATGAGGTGGTCGATGAACTTGTAGTCGGAATACAGCCGACATCTATGGTGATGGATTGTAACAATAAGTTATGGACTGTGACTGACGGCGGTTATGAAGGCTCGCCTTATGGTCATGAGGCGCCATCGTTATATCGCATCGATGCCGAGACATTCACTATTGAGAAACAGTTCGAGTTTAAGTTCGGGGACGCGCCTTCTGAGGTGCAACTCAATGGAACGAAAGATAAAATCTATTGGATTAACGATGATATCTGGGAGATGGATGTCACTGCCGATCGCGTGCCTGTACGTCCGTTCCTGCCTTATGACGGAACGATATATTACGGACTGACGGTGTGTCCTCGCACTGGCGATGTCTATATAGCAGACGCCATCGACTATGTACAGCAGGGAATGGTGTATCGTTATTCTAAAGACAGAATGCTGCTCGACGAGTTTTATGTAGGTATCATACCAGGTGCTTTTTGTTGGAAATAAAAATGGTAGAAATGAAGAAGTTGCATATTATATTATTGCTTGTTTTATTGCCAGCATTCTTGATGGCACAAGATGATAACGACATAAAATGGTATCTCAGTCTTCCGGAAATACCTATCTATGCAGAGCGACCAATTAAGGAAATCGGCGTTCAACAGACCAAGTTTGATTCGATAGTCCTGTGCGAGAATATAGCTCTTTCTGTCGCTGACGTTCTTACTTTCAACTCTTCAATATTTGTGAAGAATTATGGACGTGCGACATTATCTACTGTAGCGTTCCGTGGCACTTCGGCATCTCATACTCAGGTGTCGTGGAACGGCATGAAAATCAACAGCCCGATGCTTGGCATGACCGACTTTTCAATGATCCCGTCTTATTTTATTGACGATGCTGTCTTGCTGCACGGAACGTCATCTGTGAACGAGACAGGCGGCGGTCTCGGAGGTTCAGTACGTCTTTCAACAAAACCAGCAAAAAACGATGGATTCGGATTGCAATATATACAAGGTGTTGGTTCTTTCAAAACCTTCGATGAGTTTTTGAGGTTGACGTACGGCAACGATCATTGGCAGACTTCAACGCGCGTCGTTTATTCCTCATCACCCAATGATTTTGAATATCGCAATCACGACAAGAAGGAGAATATCTATGACGAAGATATGAATATCATCGGTCAATATTATCCTATAGAAAGAAACCGCAGCGGCGCCTTCAAGGATTTTCATTTCTTGCAGGAAGCATATTATGACACCAAGAAAGGCGACAGGTTTGGTTTCAATGCCTGGTATATCAATTCAAACCGTGAACTCGCGATGCTCACTGTAGATTACGGTGATGAGACTGAGTTCGAGAACCGACAGAAAGAAAACACTTTCCGTTCTGTCATGTCGTGGGATCATATCAAGGAAGATTGGAAAGTCGGGGCTAAGGCGGGATATATTCATACCAAGATGAATTACGATTACAAACGCGACTTGGGCAATGGCGTCATGGCGCACATGATACAGTCGCGGAGCAAGATAAACACGTTCTACGGAAATATTGAAGGTGAATATTATATAGGTAAGAAATGGTTGTTTACAGCCAGCGTGAATGCCCATCAGCATTTCGTTGAGAGTCGCGATAAGAGCATCATACAGCAGGATGGAAATCAGGCGACTGTGGGTTATCGCAAAGGACGCGTCGAACTGACCAATTCCGTTTCTGCAAAGTGGCGACCTGTAGACCGTCTCGGCATGTCTGTCGTGGTGCGCGAAGAACTCGTCGGTACAGAGTGGTCGCCTGTCATACCAGCGTTTTTCATCGACGGCGTGATATCGAAGAGAGGCGATGTGGTGGCAAAGGCGTCAGTCTCTCGTAACTATCGTTTCCCGACGCTCAATGACTTGTATTTCATGCCAGGAGGCAATCCCGACTTGAAAAAGGAGAACGGCTGGACCTACGATGCAGGGGTCTCTTTTGCAGTAGGAAAGGAGGGATTGTATTTGCTGAGTGGCTCCGCCAACTGGTTCGAGTCGTATATCCATGACTGGATTATCTGGTTGCCTACGACAAAAGGATTCTTCTCCCCTGACAATATCAAAGACGTACATGCTTACGGAATAGAGCTGAAAGGCAATCTTGATGTCGCCTTGTCGAATGACTGGAATCTGAGTCTCGATGGAACCTTGTCGTGGACGCCGTCAATCAACGAGGGCGAACCTCGTTCTCCAGCGGATCAGTCAGTAGGAAAACAGCTGCCATACGTGCCAGAAGTGTCGTCATCGGTAACAGGACGTTTGTCGTGGAAGACGTGGTCGTTCTTGTATAAATGGTGTTACTATTCAGAACGATATACAATGTCATCCAATGATATATCACTCACAGGAAAGCTGCCTGAATATTATATGAGCAATATTGCATTAGAGAAAACCATGTCATATAAATGGGCTGACATCTCGATAAAAGGAGCTGTCAATAATCTCTTCGACGAAGAATATCTTTCCGTGTTGTCACGTCCGATGCCTGGAATCAATTTCGAAGTGTTCTTGGGAATCACGCCGAAATTTAAGAATTGAAAACTGAAAGTTGAAAATTGAAAGTTAGCTATTAACTGGTCACTGAGCTTGTCGAAGTGATAACTGCCTTCGACAAGCTCAGGCGCCGTTGTCATTTTGAAAAAATTGAAAATTAACTTCCAGTTTTAAGTTTTCAATTTTCAACTGAAAAAATCAGCTCCGTAGGAGCGACAGCTCCCAGGCAGGTATGGAGCACGTAGTGCGGAATGCCTGCAAAGAAATGTTTTAAAATAAATCAGAGTGCCGAAGGTACGACAGTGGTGTTTTCTGTCGTGCCTTCGGCACTTCGACAGGCTCAGTGACCGAAACACCAAGTTCAATGGTTCTAAAAAATAATTCCTCATTCCGCAATCCCAATGCCTAATTTTCCTTACCTTTGTTGACTGCAAGAATAACGGACAGAGAGTATTATAAGTAGGAAAAATAATTATTATGAAAAGGCTATTCCTTATATTATTTGTGTTTTTAGCTATGACTTCTTTTGCGCAGCTGCAGGTTAAAGAAGGTTCATTTAAGCACATACAGGGCGGGGTTATAGAAGATAAAGCGGAGTATACCGACGGCAACGACCTTCCTATGGCGTTGGTTAAGATACATACTGAAAATATTTGTGAACAGGAGAGGTTGCGCCTGGTGTTCAGCGGCAATAGAGCGACGCAGATTATAAAAAAGCCTAAGACGGGACAGATGTGGATATACGTATCGGCAGAGGTGGCGACATTTGTCGAGATACGGCATCCTGACTATGGAGTGTGTAAATATTTCTTTCCCGAGTACTTGTGTGATTATTGCGTTTACGAGATGGTGTTACAGTATGTGCCGATGGTTGAATCTGCTGAGTCGGTAAGACCACAAAACACATATCTTATAATTGCTTCCGATCAAGATGATGCTATGATTTATATAGATGACAAGTTTGCGGGCGTTAAAGAAGCTTCAAAGTCGTTCGCTAAAGGCACGTCTCATACATGGAGGATAGAATGCGGCATGTATCATTCTGAGAGCGGTGTGGTGGAACTGAATGAAAAGACCGTAATAAATAAGAAGTTACGGCCTAACTATGGCTATATAAATGTGATGAGTTATCCGGAAAATGGAGCGAGCGTCTTTGTCGATGGTGAATACATAGGCGTGACGCCGTGTAAGACAGATAGGCTGAAAAGTGGTCAGCATAGTGTTAAGGTGATGAAGGAGATGTATGATTCTAACGAACATACCTTCGTTGTTACCGATGGTCAGACGACAGAGGCGCTCGTGTCCATGAAAGTGAATTATGTGATTCTGACGGTTACTAGCGATAGTGAGTCTGACATTTACGTTGACGAAGAATTCAAGGCGAGAGGGACATGGACTGGTCGTGTGTCGGATGGCGCTCATTATATTGAGGCGAGAAAGAAATCGCATGAGACGGTAGCGAAGAATATAAGCCTTACATTGGGAAAGAATGAAATGATAAAGTTGGAGTCGCCTAAACCGATATATGGTTACATGGATGTCAACACTAATCCTATAATGGCGGATATTTATATTGATGGAAAACACTATGGGCAAACGCCGTCTGTTATAAATGACCTGCTCGTTGGTGAACATGAGTTGAGACTGCATAAAGACGGTTATTCATTCTTCGCCAAGAAGATAAATATTAACAAAGGTGAGACGCTGTCGTTGGAAGAAACACTTGATGCAGGGCGTGAACTTGTAATCGTTAGTGATGTGGCTGGCGATTCTGTTTATGTTGATGGATTTTATGTTGGTGTATCTCCTATGAAGATGAATGTTTCTTATGGTATGCATGATTTTACTGCGGTGAGAAACAACAAGACGCTCGTTCATACGATATCGGTGGGTGGTGATTGTGAGAAAGTGAGACTTATGTTTAATGAGGTCAATGGACATGAATATGTAGATCTAGGATTGCCGTCTGGTCTGAAGTGGGCTGCATGTAATATTGGTGCTGATAAAGCTGAGGATTATGGCGACTACTTCGCATGGGGAGAGGTGAATGCCAAGTTGAAGTATGGGTATGGTAGTAATTATAAAAAGTGTACAGAAAAGGATATAAGCGGCAGTGTAAGGTATGATGCAGCAAGAGCTAATTGGAAGTCAGGCTGGAGGATGCCGACCAAAGATGAGTTACAGGAACTTATAGATAAATGTGCTTGGGAATGGTCTGCTCAAAACGGTATATACGGATATAAGATTACAGGACCTAATGGCAAAAGCATTTTCCTTCCATCAGGAGGAAGTGACACTGGCTATGGTGTTATGTTATCGGGTCATGATGGCTGCTATTGGACATCTACGTTCGAAGAAAGGAGTTATAGCGGTTATGTGAATTATCTTGATTTTTCAAATTATAATTATAAAATTTCTGAATATGGAAATGGCTATTACGGAATGACAATTCGTCCGGTCTGTTCGTCGGTGGAATACGTTGAAGGTGTATATCTTGATTACGTAAGAGAACAGCATACGGGCGAAAGAGTGGAAAACAGTGAGGAATACGATTTTTATTATTATGATGATTACGATTATGAATATCCAGATTTTGACTTTCAGCCTGTAAATTTTGATGGTTTTTCATTAAGTGCTTTTGCTGGAGTTGCGATGGGTATATGTTTTGATACAAATTCTGAATACTATGGAACAGACAATTCTGCAGCTTTTCCTTTCGTTAAAGCAATCGGCTTGGAATGCGGCTTGCTTGACGGTGACGATTACAAAGTGTTTGTGAATACGATGTTTTATTTGCCAAAGAATGAGCGAGATGCTGTGTCTTTTGTCATTGGCGCTAGTTCGATGGGGATAAGATATGGTGTCGGATTTTGCGCTGCCGAGTATTATTCTGCTCCGTCATCGTATAATAATACACAGAAGAGTTATACGATTGATGCATTTGCTTTGGGTGGATTGGTCGGCCTCAACCATAAGTTGAACAATGGCGGTCTGTTCTCAATGGATTATGCTGTGTTTGTATTGGGTAATCATATATTCATGGACTTGAGATTGGGGATAGGGCTGAAATGGAATAAAAAAAAGGAATAGACTAGTCCCTCTAAATCCTCTATTTTTCGGAACATTTATTGTATCGTTTTTTTTCTGAAATTTTTTAACATAAATATATAAACTTATAATATTATTGATATGAAATCAGACATTGAAATAGCAAGAGAGACTTCTCTTAAAAGAATAGAGGACGTAGCCAGCAGCATTGGCGTTCCTACTGACGAGATAAACAATTATGGTAAATACATTGCCAAGCTTCCTCTATCTCTCATCGACGAAGAGAAAATAAAGAAAAGCAACCTTATCCTCGTCACTGCCATCACCCCGACTAAGGCTGGTATCGGCAAGACAACGGTATCCATCGGTCTCTCATTGGGACTTAACAGAATAGGAAAGAAAGCAGTCGTCGCATTGCGTGAACCATCTCTCGGTCCATGTTTCGGCATGAAAGGCGGCGCTGCCGGCGGCGGTTACTCACAGGTGCTGCCAATGGAAAACATCAACCTTCACTTCACTGGCGACTTCCATGCAATTACATCAGCGCACAATATGATTACTGCGCTTCTCGACAATTACATATATCATAATAGAAAGACTGGTCTCGCACTCAAGGAAGTTAAATGGAAACGTGTGCTCGACGTCAACGACAGAAGTCTACGCAACGTCATCACTGGTCTAGGAGGCTCTGCCAACGGACTTCCTGCTGAAAGCGGATTCGACATCACGCCAGCATCAGAGATCATGGCGATATTATGTCTCTCTAAAGACCTCGACGACCTCAAACGCCGCGTTGGTAACATACTTTTAGGATACACCTTCGACGACCAGCCTCTGACAGTCAACGACCTTGGCATCGCTGGCGCTATCACTGTGCTTCTGAAAGACGCTATACAACCTAACCTGGTGCAGACTACAGAGAATACCGCAGCCTTTGTACATGGCGGACCTTTCGCTAACATCGCGCATGGATGCAACTCTACCATCGCTACTAAGATGGCACTCAGCTATGGCGACTATGTAATCACAGAAGCAGGATTCGGCGCTGACCTCGGCGCAGAGAAATTCTTCGACATCAAATGCCGTAAAGCTGGCCTCTCTCCAAAACTCACAGTCATCGTCGCAACAGCACAAAGTCTGAAGCTCCATGGTGGCGTTCCTGAAGATAAGATCAAAGAACAAAATATTGAAGGCTTGAAGAACGGTTTCAAAAACCTTGACAAACACATTGAGAACTTGAGACTCTTCGGTCAGAATGTCATTGTTACATTCAACAGATTTGCTAGCGACACCGACGAAGAGATAGCTTTGGTTGCTGAGCACTGCCGCGAAATGGGAGTGGGGTTCTGCATGAACAACGTCTTCGCTGAAGGCGGCAAGGGCGGTGAAGAACTCGCAAGACTCGTTGTCGAGACAATAGAGAAATCACCATCAGAGCCTCTTAAATACATCTATGAAGACGAGGATTCAGTACGCACAAAGATTGATAAAGTCGCTAAGCAGATCTATGGCGCAAAAGACATCGCTTATTCAATTATTGCTCTCAAGAAAATCAAGCAGATTGAATCATTGGGCATCTCGCATTATCCAATATGCATCGCAAAGACACAGTATTCATTCTCTGCAGATCCAAAGGCGTACGGAGTCGCTAAGGACTTCGACCTCAACGTTCGCGACATAATCATCAACAATGGAGCAGAGATGATCGTTGTCATCATGGGCGACATCATGCGTATGCCAGGATTGCCTAAAGACCCTCAAGCAAGAAATATAGACATCGTTGATGGCAACATTGAAGGATTGAGTTAAAATTGAAAATTGAATACTGACAGTTGGTTGTCAGCTGTCAGTATTGTTTTTTAATTATGCATTTATGAATTATGAATTCAATGTATTCTTCTTCCTAAGAACTGCGATTAAAGCGTAAGCCAATGGTGTTCCTAATAGTGCTTCGATGACTATTTTTATGATGTATTGTGATAGTATCATCAGCAATATGTCGCGAATGGTCACCGAACCAAGGTATGCAATAAGGACAAAAGGCACGGTATCAAAAAGATAACCGATTATGGAACTGCCTATAGTACGGAACCAAAGATATTTGCCATTGGTGAAATTCTTCATCTTGTCCATAATCCAGGCATTGGAAATCTCTCCTAAAAGGAATCCTGTGAGAGAGGCAATGACTATACGAGGGACATAACCGAATATCGTGTTGTACGCATTGGCGGTGTTGCTGAGATATTCAGGAGAAGGAAGCCATACTCCAATCTGTGTACATATCACTACAAACACGTTACACAGAAATGCCAGTATGATGGTTTTTTTTGCTATGCGGTATCCCCATATTTCTGTCAGAACGTCACCTAGCATATATGTTATCGGGAAGGTTATGGTGCCTGCGTCAAAATAGAATAATCCGAATACTCCAATGACTTTGACAGCCATCAAGTTGGAAACGATATAACATATGGTGAAAAACACTGCAATGACTGTAAAAGTGTCAATCTTGTTAGTTCGGTTTTCAAAAGGGTTTTCCGTGACCTTTTTCATTTTATTTTAAGTTTAAAGTTATGGTGCCTGAGTTTGTCGAAGGCATAGGTGGCGCTTCGACAAGCTCAGCGACCGAAAAATTTAACGTTCAGTGTTTAGCTATCAGCGGTCAGCAGTCAGTGTCAGTGTTCCAAGTTCGGCCATACAAAATGAAAGTTGATTGACTCTCCGCCGTCTACCACAATGCTCTGTCCGGTGCAGAATGTATTTGTCACTGTTAAGAAGTATGCCCACTGAGCTATTTCTTTTGTCGTCGCCCATCTTTTGAGTGGCGTCTGTTGCATAATCTCGTTCCATAGTTCCGGGTCGTTGACGACGCAGTCGTTAAGAGGTGTCAGCACTCCGCCTGGATCGAGGCTGTTGCATGTAGCGCCAAATGCTGCCACACGCAGAGCGACATTCTTGGTATATGCTACGATTCCGCCTTTGCTGGCGCAGTATTCTGGAAATTCAGAACCTGTGTGTCCGCTTGCGGAGCCGATATTTAGGATGGAACGGATGTGTTTCTGCATGCCGTATTTTTCTGTCACCTTGATTAGAGCCTTGAGGTTGACCTCGATGTCGTTTTCATTCTGGGTGCCGGCATTGTTGATAAGTATTCCAACATCTTCAATCTCAGGAAGAGATTCGTATTTGCTTATGTCGCATTGATGATGAGTATATCTGCAATGGTCTATTGATTGTCCTTGACGGTCGATGCCTATGACACTGTAGCCCATCTCAAGGAAATGTTCAGCGATAGCTTTTCCTATGCCTTGAGAAGATCCTGTAATCAGCACTTTGATATCTTGGTTCATAATTATAAATCTCGATTGAAAAAATCAGTTTGCAAAGATATGAAATCTTTTTCAATTAGGAGTAGAGGCACTTTTGTTTGTTGCAGCCAAAGCGTTAGGGATTGGAGCGGCATCCTTTGCGAGGCGTAGCGTAAGCGGAAACGAGCAAAGATATAGCGGAAAGCCCGACGGCGGAGCCGGAACGCCCAAAAGAATTGACAAAGGGTGAACGACTAATGGATAAAGTTATATAGATTAAAGCTAAAAAAATAATTCCATATTACGAACTTCACATTTCTAATTTTTCTTATATTTGTGAATATAAATAAATGACAAAAGACAAAAGGCTAATGGCGAAAGTTTTGGACAAAGTCTGTTGACATAAAAAAATACAATCATGAAGACCGCAATTAAATATCCCCAAGGTGACATCTACGAAGGAGAAGTTGATGAACAAGGCTTGCCTCATGGCTTTGGTACTATGAAATATGAAAAACGTCAGTATGAAAATTGGGTTGAATCGCAGGTCTCATATAAGAAATATAGCGGACAATGGAAACATGGTGTGAAGTCGGGACAAGGCAAGATGGAATATTACAAGAATGGTCATGGCGTCATAGAATATTCAGGTAACTGGGATAATGACCTTCCAAATGGAAATGGAAAGCTTACCAAATACAGCGACGTAACGAATATGACTTATCACGGCGAATGGAAAGACGGACTTCGCCATGGATTCGGAAAATATTCATTGAGTTGGGATAAAGGAACTTTTCCACCGGAGAAATACGAAGGCGAATGGAAAGAAGACAAACGCTGCGGCAAAGGAAAATGCTGCTACGGACGCAATGAAGAAAATATATACGAGGGAGAATGGCTTAATGGCATGCGTCACGGTCACGGCGTTTGGAGATATGAGAACGGCGACCTGGTGGAATGTGAATGGGAGCAAGGTCGCAAAAACGGATGCGGAACATTTACTTTTGCCGATGGAGGAAATTTTCAGGCTGAATGGAATGACGACGGTCTGCTGATGAATACAGTCAAGAAGACAGGACTTTCTCTTCCTTTGCTTCTCTTGAAGGCGCATAAAAGCGGATTCGACTATAACAATAACGCCACTTGTCTGATGAAAGCCAAAGTGGGAGAGTATCTCATGATACGAAATAAATTGGTGGAAAAGGAGAAGCAAAACCTCATATATCCGCCAGCACCTATAATAACTATAAACTCTGTCGATACGGAAAAGGTTGAGTATATCATATCTAGTGAGTTCGTTGAAGGAAAATCATCGGATTCAGAAGTCATCATACCTGGAGAGAAGAAAGAATATTATTACAGCATGGAAGCTACTGCCACTATCTATGACGAAGACTATGATTATACGATAGAGGGACGTCTGGTGGTGGAGTGTAAATAAAGACGAAAGACAAAAGGCTAATGGCGAAAGTTTTGGACAAAGTCCGTTGACATAAAAAAGAAATATGAGAAAAATATTATTGATATTATCATTGATTGCGTTGTTTTCTTGTGGAAGGGGCAATTCTTCCGGCGAGAATCTTAAAATATTTAAATATAATGAGTCGTCTGGAATTTTGACGTTAGACCCAATCTATGCCAAGGACCTTCCTCATATCTGGGCGTGCAATCAGATTTTCAATGGTCTGGTCGCTTTTGACGACGAGATGAATGTAGTTCCGGCAATAGCGAAATCATGGAACATCAGCGAGGACGGAATGACATACACATTCGTTTTGAGAGATGACGTTTATTTTCATGAAGATGAATGTTTTGAAAAGACTGCAAGACTACAAGACTACAAGATTACAAGTGATTTGCTTGTTGACTCATTGTCTTGTTGTCTTGTTGACTTAGAAAAGACTAGAAAAGTCGTGGCTCAGGATTTCGTCTATTCGTTTAATAGAGTTTTAGATAGGAAATTAAATTCCTCTGGTGCTTGGATTTTTGCGAATGTGTATGCCTTTAATGCGATAAACGATACTGTTTTGGAAATAAAATTGACACAGCCGTTTCCTGCGTTTTTAGGAATATTGTCGATGACGTATGCTTCTGTCGTGCCTCAAGAAGCCGTTGAGCATTATGGCACAGAATTCGGGCGGCATCCAGTAGGGACGGGACCTTTCAAATATCAATATTGGAAAGAAGGAGTGAAGCTTGTTTTTAGGAAAAATCCGATTTATTTTGAGACGGTTAAAGACGCAAAGACACAAAGACACAAAGACACAAAGATTGAATCAGACTCTGCGACTCTGCGACTTCCATATCTTGACGCAGTCTCTATAAGTTTTCTTGTCGACAAGCAGGTCGCCTTCATGGAGTTTATAAAAGGCAAGTTCCACTTTATGTCCGGAATCGACGCTCGTTATAAAGACGAGTTGTTGACGCGTGACGGTAATCTCCGCGAAGAATATGAAGACAAAGTCTATCTTATAAGAGAACCTTATTTAAATACAGAATATCTCGCTTTCTTCCTTGGCGATGACGATACCTTGACCAGGGATAGAAGTCGTGCATTGCGTCAGGCGGTCAGTTATTCTATCGACAGAGAGAAGATGCTGCGTTACCTCCGCAACGGCATCGGAACCCCAGGAAACCAGGGAATCATTCCAGCGGGACTGCCAGGGTTTAAAGACACAAAGACGCAGAGACACAAAGACGCAGAGATTGACTCTGACTCTGCGACTCTGCAACTCTGCGACTCTGCAACTTTAAGCATCGGTTACCCATACAACCCTAAAAAGGCTGAACAGCTATTGAAGGACAACAATTTGATAGGTTATGAATTGAAGTTGTATACAACTAAAGAATATGTCGATATCGCTAAGTTCGTGCAGTCGGCCTTGACAGAAATAGGTTTGAACTGTAGGGTAGAGGAGATGATGCCGGCAGCTTTGAGAGAGAAGAGGGCCAATGGAAATCTCCCTTTCTTCCGTTCTTCATGGGTTGCCGACTATCCTGATGCAGAGAATTATCTGTCGTTGTTTACAACCAACAACTTCACTCCGCAAGGTCCAAACTATACACATTATTCCAACGAGAAATTTGATGAGCTGTATAAGAAATCATTGACATGCAACGACCTTCAGGAAAGAGCGAAGATATACCATGAAATGGACAGTCTCATGATGAGTGAAGCTCCGGTCGTGATTCTGTTCTATGATGAAGTGTTAAGGTTTGTCAACAAAAACGTCGAAGGACTTGGTTCGAATCCGACGAATATGCTTAATTTGAAGAAAGTTGATTTTAGGCAGTGAGCAGTGAGTTGTGAGCGTTTTTGCTCAAAGCTCACGGCTCGTGGCTCATGGCGAAAAATACCATAAAAAAAGTTCATAGTTCATGGTTCAAAGTTCAAAGTTTTTCATTATCTTTGCACACGTTTTTTAGAAGGTATAAAAAGATGATAAATATAACATTTCCGGATAAGTCAGTTAGGCAATATGAAGCAGGTGTAACACCTCTCGATATTGCAAAGAGCATAAGCGAAGGTTTGGCTCGTAATGTGTTGTCAGCCAAAGTTAATGGTGTAATGTGGGATGCAATGCGTCCAGTTAATGAAGATGCAGAAATCCAACTCTTCACATGGAACGATCCAGAAGGAAAAGCTACAGTATGGCACTCATCAGCACACTTGATGGCTGAAGCAATTGAACAACTTTATACCGGCGTTAAATTTGGTATCGGACCAAGCATCGAAAACGGTTTCTATTATGACGTTGATTTCGGCACAAATGTCATCACAGAAGAAGACCTCGCCAAAATAGAAAAACGCATGATGGAACTCGCTTCACAAAAACAAGCTTTCGAACGCGTTGACGTGTCTAAAGCAGAAGCTATGGCTCACTTCACTGAAAAAGGCGATGAGTACAAGCAAGAACTCATCAGCGAGTTGGAAGACGGCACCATTACCTATTATAAAACAGGAACCTTTACAGACTTATGCCGCGGACCACACATCCCTGACACAAGCTGCATCAAAGCTATCAAATTGTTATCAATAGCAGGTGCATACTGGCGCGGCGACGAAAAACGCAAACAACTCACTCGTATCTATGGTATCACATTCTTGAAGAAGAAAGAACTTGAAGAATATCTCGTTCTCCTTGAAGAAGCTAAGAAACGCGACCACCGTAAACTCGGTAAAGAACTTGAACTCTTCATGTTCAGCGAAATGGTAGGTAAAGGCCTTCCAATGTGGTTGCCAAAAGGTACAGCATTGCGTCTTCGCTTACAAGAATTCTTGACAAAGATTCAAAAACAATATGGCTACGAGCAAGTCATGACACCTCATATAGGTAACAAACAACTTTATGAGACATCAGGTCACTGGGATCACTACGGACATGACAGCTACCAGCCAATCACAACACCTGAAGAAGGTGAGGTCTATTTGTTGAAACCTATGAACTGCCCTCATCACTGTATGATATACAAATGGCAGCCACGTTCTTACAAAGACCTTCCTTTACGTCTCGCAGAATTTGGTACGGTATACCGCTATGAACAAAGCGGCGAGCTCCACGGCTTGACACGCGTTCGTTCATTCACTCAAGACGACGCTCATATCTTCTGCCGTCCTGACCAAGTTAAAGACGAATTTATCCGCGTTATGGAAATCATCGAAATCATCTTCAAGGCATTGAAGTTTGAGAACTTCGAAGCACAGATTTCTTTGCGCGACCCAAGCAACACAGAAAAATATGTAGGTACAGACGAAAACTGGGAAAGAGCAGAATCAGCTATCGTTGAAGCTTGTAAAGAAAAAGGACTTCCTGCAGTCGTTGAATACGGCGAAGCTGCATTCTATGGTCCTAAGTTAGACTTCATGGTAAAAGATGCTCTCGGAAGAAGATGGCAACTCGGTACAATTCAAGTTGACTACAACTTGCCAGAACGTTTCGACCTCAGCTATATCGGTTCAGACAACGAAAAACATCGTCCTGTCATGGTCCACAGAGCACCATTCGGTTCAATGGAACGCTTCGTAGCAGTATTGTTAGAACACTGCGCTGGCGACTTCCCATTGTGGCTCACTCCAGATCAAGTAATGATTTTGCCTGTAAGTGAAAAATATCACGAATATGCAGAAAAACTCAACGAAATGTTGAAGAGAAACGAAATCCGTACTTTGATCGACATGAGAAGCGAAAAGATAGGACGTAAGATCCGCGACGCTGAAATGAAGAAAGTACCTTATATGCTCATCGTTGGCGAAAAAGAAATGAACGAAACAGCAGTATCAGTTAGAAAGCATGGTCAAGGCGACCTCGGTTCAATGTCTGTTGATGAGTTCATCGCAATGATTGAGAAACAAGTTAAAGACGAACAAAATATCGGATAAATATAGATTGTATAATTAATAATATAGGAGACACAAATTATAGCACTACCTGTTAACAACGGAAGAGGTCCTCAAAGGGGACAGAAGAACGAGGATCCGCATCGTATCAATGAGAGAATAACTTCACCAATGGTGAGAGTTGTGGGAGAAGGTGTTGACAATGAGATTCACACAATCAAAGATGCTTTGAGAATTGCTGATGAGCACGGACTTGATTTGGTTGAAATATCACCTAATGCGAATCCACCGGTCTGTAAGTTGATGGATTATAAGAAATTCCTCTTCGACCAAAAGAAGAAACAGAAGGAAATCAAGGCAAAGACAACAAAAGTCGTTATCAAGGAAATCCGTTTGGGACCACAAACAGACGACCATGACTTTGAATTTAAGTTGAACCATGCCAAGAGATTCTTGGAAGACGGAGCAAAGGTTAAAGTCGACGTGTTTTTCCATGGCCGTTCAATAGCTTATAAAGACCAAGGCGAAATCATCTTGTTGAAGTTCGCTCAAGCTTTGGCAGATTTTGGTAAGGTAGAATCAATGCCTAAGTTGGAAGGTAAGAGAATGCTCATGATGATCGCTCCTAAGAAATAATTAAGATAGACACTCATTTTAAAAAAAAGTATATTACAATGCCAAAAATGAAAACTAAATCCGCTGCCAAAAAACGTTTCAGAGTAACAGGCACCGGTAAAATCAAGAGAAAGCACGCTTATAAAAGCCACATCTTAACAAAGAAGTCAGTTAAACGTAAACGTAATTTACGCCACGCTACTATTGTTGAGCCAGCTAATATGAAAGCTGTAAAAGAAATGCTTCTCATGTAATTTTAAAAAATTGTTTAACGTCTTGTTAGAGTAGATAAGTTCTCGAAAGGGCGAGGCACTCTAACGGAATAAAAAGTAAAAAAATGCCAAGATCAGTTAACGCAGTTGCTTCAAGAGCAAGACGCAAAAAAGTTTTAAAACAAACAAAGGGCCAGTTCAGCGCACGTAAAAACGTTTGGACTGTAGCTAAGAACTCTTACGAAAAGGGTTTACAATACGCATACCGCGACAGAAGAAATAAGAAACGTGATTTCCGCTCATTATGGATTATCCGTATCAATGCCGCAGCACATGAATACGGCATGACATACAGCACATTCATGGGTAAACTTCACGCAGCTAACATCGACCTTAATCGTAAGGTTTTAGCCGACTTAGCTTTGAATAATCCAGAAGCATTTAAAGC
>JAFZDU010000054.1 GCA_017561025.1 Bacteroidales bacterium
GGATTTGTTATATTGAATAATATATTGTTCATAATATAGGATTTTGTATATTAACAAATAAAATGTTATTTGTTGCAAAGATAAGATTTAATCGTTTAAATAACAAATAAACAGCGAAAAATATTTGTTATTTAGCTGTTATCTTCTTTTGCCTCAATGAGAGATGAATAACAACGTCAATTTTTACAAGGCTAAAGTCGCAGTGCGATTTTTTATATTATTTCTAACTTCAACTGTATCAGTATGATAATAATTGTTGAAAAAAATTCAATTTTTACTGAATTTTTGTAACACTTTAGTTATATATAAGTAATAAAAATAATGGACAATGTCTGTTGACTGTTGTCCGTTGACTAAAAAAAGCAAATATGAACCACGAATACATTGATTTAGGATTGCCAAGCGGCGTGAAATGGGCGGCTTGCAACATCGGCGCAAATTCTCCAGAGGAAATCGGCGACTATTTCGCTTGGGGCGAGATAAAACCAAAAGAAAATTATTGCCTAGAGAACAGTCTGACTCATGAAAAGAATATTGCGACAAGCAAGAACAGGCTGTGGAATATTTCTGGCAAACCGAAATATGACGCTGCCACTGCCAACTGGGGCGAGGAGTGGAGAATGCCGACAAAAGACGAGATGTTGGAACTGATAACCTTTTGTGAGTTGGAAAAGGACGTGATGCTGAATGGAAAACAAGGACTTAAGATCATAGGACCTAACGGCAATAGCATCTTCCTTCCGCACAACAGTGTGGCTTTTGAGAAAATGTTCCTTGAAAAGACATACTGCAATTATTGGACATCATCAGCGATGGCAGGCGTTTTTCTTTCATTTCGATTAGAAGCTTTAAGGGTAGTCCCGACAAGCCGTGCCTTTGGTTATGGGGTAAGAGCGGTGAGGAAAAATTGAAAGTCAGCTATCAGCTATCAGCAGTCAGTATTGTAGGGATGCGATTCATCGCGTCCAATATTGTAGAGACGTGTCAACAATACCTATGAAATAAAAAATGATTGTTGAGGTGTCTCTTTTTTAAAAAAGCAAAATAATTTTTAATTTTTTGTCAAGTTTTGCTGCTTATCTATTATATATAGTAACGACAATTGGTCTTAAAAAGTAAATATGAAACAATTGGATAAAATTACAGACGAAAGTGTAATAAATGGTTATACCACTCTCGATGGCGACGAGGGATATATGGAATGTCATAGTCATCCGCCGGTGGTTCAATGTTTTCCGGCAAACACTTTAAAAATGAATGAAGAGCATATGAAGAAACTGCTCAACGAATATCAGAAATTATTTCATAAGGAATAAAAAACAATCTCGTCTAGAAATTCTAGGCGAGATTGTTTTGCAATAATACAATGATATGTTAAAGAATTTTAAGGAAAAATGTTAATAAATTCCATCAATATGAAAAATAATGAAAATGTTAATGATTATTAACTAAAAATATTTGGAAACCAATATGTAAGGATTTAGTTTTGCAGGGAGAAGCAAATAAATATTTTTATGAAACAAATAAAGAAAGAAAAAGAGAAAGGCTACAATAACTTAGTCAGCGAAATCGGGGAATTATTAAAAGAATCTAGAAACAGATATGCGGTTGCAACAAATACTATTTTAGTTAAAACATATTGGCATATCGGACGATATATTGTACTTTACGAACAAAATGGAGAAAGTAAAGCAATATATGGAGATGAATTGATAAATCGTCTCTCTACTGATTTGCGACAAAAATTCGGAAGAGGTTTCAGCAGGAGCAACTTGTTTATGATAAGACAATTTTATCTGAAATTTCCAAAAATCCAGACAATGTCTGAACTTTTATCATGGAGTCATTATGTTGAATTGCTTAAACTTGATGATGTTCTTGAAATGAAATTTTACGCAAAACAATGTGAAAACGAACATTGGAGTGTTCGAAAATTAAAACGCCAGCGAGACAGCATGCTCTTTCACAGACTTGCTATCGGGAAAGATAAAAAAGATATTGAAAAACTAGCAAATCAAGGTTATGATATCACAAAACCAGAAGATATACTTCGTGACCCATATATATTAGAATTTACAAAACTAAATACATTGCCAGAAATAAAGGAAGATGATGTAGAAAAAGCACTCATCAGCAATCTTGAATCATTTCTATTAGAACTAGGCTATGGTTTTGCATTTGTCGGTCGTCAATATCGTATTAGCATAGCTGGAAGACATCTTTATATTGACCTTGTTTTTTACCATCGCATACTCAAATGCTTTGTCCTTATAGATTTAAAGCGTGGTGAAATTCAACATGAGGACATAGGACAGATGAATCTTTATCTTAATTATTTCAAAACAGAAGAAAATGTAAATGACGACAATGAACCAATAGGCATCGTATTAGGTTCTTTAAAAAATAAAATAATGATGGAATACGCATTACAAGGTATTACTAATCAACTATTTGTTGCACGATACCAATTATATCTTCCTAAAAGAGAAGAATTACAAGCACAGTTGGATAAAGTATTATCGATGAATAAGATTGAAGATGAAAAATAAAAAAAGAGACGTGTCAAAATTGACACGCCTCTTCAATTATGAATTATGCATTATGAATTACTTCAAGTATTTATCCAACCAGTTGAAGAATCTTCTTTGCCATAAGATTCCGTTCTGTGCCTGGAGTACCCAGTGGTTTTCATCTGGGAAGTATAAGAACTCTGCTGGGATGCCTCTCAACACTGCTGCGTTGTATGCCTGCATGCCTTGTGTGAAGCAGATTCTGTAGTCCTCAGCTCCGTGTACGACCATGATAGGCGCGGTCCATTTGTCAACGAATTTATGTGGCGAGTTGGCGTATGACCATTGTACTACCGGATTGTCCTTGTCCCAATAAGGTCCGCCTAAGTCCCAGTTGACAAACCACATCTCTTCTGTTTCAAGATATTGTGACTCGAAGTTGAACATGCCGTCGTGTGCTATCAATGCCTTGAAGCGTCCTTCGTGATGTCCTGCGAGCCAGAATACTGAGAAGCCGCCGAAGCTTGCGCCTACAGCGCCGAGTCTTTCTTCATCAACGAATGGTTCTTTTGCGATGGCGTCGATGGCTGAGAGATAATCCTTCATACATTGTCCGCCGTAGTCGCCGCTGATGGCTTCACACCATTCCTGACCGAATCCTGGGAGACCTCTTCTGTTTGGAGCCACTACGATATAGTCGTTCGCTGCCATCATCTGGAAGTTCCAGCGATATGACCAGAACTGACTTACTGTGCTTTGAGGACCGCCTTCGCAGAAGAGAAGAGCTGGATATTTCTTGTTCTTGTCGAAGTGAGGAGGGTAGATGACCCATACCAACATTCTCTTGCCGTCGGTTGTCTCAACCCAGCGTTCTTCAACGTTGCCCATTGTGAGTTGGTTGAAGATGTTGTCGTTGACTTTAGTGAGTTGTCTTGCTTCGCCGCTCTGTGGATCAACGATGTATAACTCTGTAGCGTGCGACATCGACTGACGTCCAGCGATGAGTTTGTCGCCTGCCCATGCGATAGAGATATAATTATGTTTGCCTTCTGTTATCTTTCTGATAGAACCTGTTGCGAGGCTGAGAGCATAAATCTGCTCTGTAGCGTTACGGTCGCTGATGAAATAGATTGTCTGACCGTCGGCAGCCCATAAGAGGTTGGTGGCGTTTTGGTCAAAGCCAACAGAATAGTCTTTCTTTTCGCCTGTCTTTAAATCCATTACGAAGAGACGTTGTTTGTCAGCTTCGTAACCATCACGTTCCATGCTTTCCCAAGCTATCTTGTCGCCTTGTGGAGAAACGACGACATTCATGTCGTAACCCATCATGCCTTCTGTGAGGTTGATGCATTCTCCTGTTGGAATGTTGTATTGATAAATATCAGTGTTTGTTGATGTTGCATATTCTTTGCCAACTTTCTTTCTACATGAATAGAGGATGTTTTGTCCGTCATTAGTCCATGTCACTTGTTCGAGGCCGCCCCATGGTCTTACTGGTGCTTCCCACATTTCACCTTCCATAATATCTAAGGTGTTCTTGCCATTGTCGGCAGTGATGAAGATATGTCCGTAGGTGTCAACCCATTGATCCCAGTGACGATACATCAAGTCGTTGTTGATTCTTCCTGAAGAAAGCTGGAGGTCAGGGTAGATGTCGGCGACATTGTCTTTAAGTTTCACTTCAGCGGTATAAAGAAGCTGTGATTCGTCAGGAGAATACTCGAAGCCGCCGATGCCGCCTTCCACGAATGACACTTGTTTTCTTCCGCTGCCGTCAGGATTCATTTCCCATACTTGCATGTCGCCGCTTGCTGCGCTCATGAAGAGAATCTTGCTTCCGTCGTTGTTCCATGTCGGGCTATATTCGCTAGCAAATGATTGGGTGATACATCTGTTGTTGTTGCCGTCGATGTCGATGATGTAGATGTCGGTCTTGCTTCTGTTTTCTGGAATGATGAAATAGGTGAGGTTGTAAACTACTGATTTTCCGTCAGGAGACACAGCGTATTCACCGATACGGTTCATCGACCACATCACTTCAGGAGTCATGATGTCTGACTCGATGACGATGTCTTGAGGTGGAGTGTAAGTCGCTGCTTTCTCATTAGTTGGCTTTCCGCATGAAGCCATAAACAAAGCAGCTAATGCAATGATAAAAATGTTTTTTCTCATAATGATGTTGGTTTGATTTAACTTACAATTTTATGTGTATTTAATCTGATTTAATGGTTATACTATTTGATATTTATAAAATTTATCATCCTAAAGCCACATCAAGAATCATCATGATGATAAATCCTATCATGAAGCCCCATGTGCCAGTATGTGGATTTTCGCTAAGATTAGCATCAGGGATAAGGTCTTCTGCCACTACGAACAACATAGCACCGGCGGAGAAGGCGAGGAGCCAAGGCTGCAACACTATCAGATGAGAGGCCAGGAAGAATCCTACTATTGCTGAAATAGGTTCTACCACACCACTGCCCATGCCGAAAAGAAATGCCTTTCTGCTGCTTCCTGTCACTTGCTTCATCGGTAAAGATATGGCAGCTCCTTCAGGAAAGTTCTGTATGCCAATACCTATTGCCAGACCTAATGCTGAAATATATGCAGCAGTATCACCTGCTACAGCAGCAGCTCCGAAGGCAAAACCAACAGCCAAGCCTTCTGGTACATTATGAAGTGTGACAGCAAAAAACAGTTTCATCGACTTGGAGAAATGAGAACGAGGTCCTTCTTCCTGATGTGTACCGTTGTGCATATGCGGAACTATCTTATCCAACAATGCAAGCAATAGACCACCTATTATAATACTAGTAGCTGCCGGAAACCAAGCGAACTTACCAAAAGTGACTTCAGACATGTCAATGGATGGTATGATCAGCGACCATATCGAGGCAGCAACCATGATGCCACCGGCTAATCCCAACAACATGGAATTAACACTCTGGGAGATGTCCTTCTTGAAAAAGAATACCAATGACGCACCCAATGTCGTCATTATAAATATAATAGAAAAACCTATAATCGTTATCAATGTATTACTCATGTCAATTACCAGATTATTCAGACTAATTATAGATATTTATCTTACATATTAACACATTACATCAATTAGCCAACTCAGAAATCACGATTGACAAATTGCTTGCGAAAAGCTTAACTGCTAAAGCCAGCAAAATAACACCAAAGAACTTACGTAAGATAAAGATGATATCCTTGCCTAACCATTTTTCAATCTTACCAACAAAACGGATTACAATATATGCAAGAACAAGATTAAGTATAAGGCCTAACATAATGTTTACAACTGCATAATCAGCACGTAATGACAATAATGCTGTCAAGGCTCCTGGACCCGCAAGCAATGGAAACGCCACAGGGACCACCGATACATTAGAGCCTTGACTGTCGTATTTGATGATATCGAAACCGAGAACCATCTCTAATGCCAAGATGAAGATTACAAATGAACCTGCAACAGCAAAGGAAGCTACATCGATACTGAATAAGTCGAGGAGTCTGTCGCCTGCGTAAAAGAATGCAACGAACATCAAAAGAGCTATACCGCAGGCCTGACCAGCCTTGATATTCTTGTCGCCGCTTTTGAGACTTAAGAAAATAGGTATTGAACCTGTAACATCGATGATGACGAAAAGTACGATGAACGAACTTAATATCTGAACTAAATTAATTTGTGATAAGAAACCCATAACTTTATTGTTTTAAATTTATAATCATGATTTAAAAAATTGTGACTTAAGGCTTTCAACCAAAGTCTTAAAATCGTTTAACGTAGGCAGAAGTTCCTTTGTTTTTATTCCATTCATTTTTTTGAATATTCTCCATTGATAGAATATGGTTCCAAAATATGTCAACGAAACAGAACTTCCTGCTCCTATGATTCCGTACGAAGGAATAAGTATTATTATTGATGGTATGGTTATCGCCAATCCAACCAAAGTTCCATACAGATTATATTGAGGCTTATTGATTCCTGAGAAATAATGACTGAAAACCATATCTGCCGCCAAGAACACCATGCCAGGACTCAAAGTAATCAACACATCTTTTATCTCTGCAAACTCTTCAGTAAAAATCCATGCAAAAACAGCCTTAGGAATCAGACAGATAACAATCATGCACAAAGCAGTAAGAACAACAGCCAGCTTTAAGAAAGTCACTGTAATAGCTGCAGCCTTATCTCTATCGTCCATATTGCTTATAGTCGAGAATTGAACCAAAGCAATGCTGTTTCCTATAAGCTTAGTAGCCTCAGAGACTTGTGTTCCAGAGGTATAGACTCCAACTTCAGCATCGCCAAAGACATTCTTGATGACGATATAGCTTATTCTCCTATTTATCATTGTCACCAATGTCGACAGCTGTATCATACTTCCAAAACCTAACATCTCTTTTGCTGTGGCTAGTAGAGATTCCTTGCCTCTATCTTTGAAATAAGGGGTGATACAAATGAATCCGAATATGTTTACAATGAAATATCCAGTTATCAAGGAAAAGACAAATGCATCTGCATTACGTATGTCAAAGACGAAAATATACAATACCATAGACAGCAACTGTGTCATGAACTGAATGATAAACAGCATATTCTGCGTCCCAACTCTTTCTTTGCCAAGCAGGACATTCATATTGAAATTATGAAGGCTGTAGAGCAGAATCATAATTATAATATGTATTCCATAACCTTCAGGCACAAAGCCATGATATATCTTCGGGAAGAAAGAATAGAGCAAGTAGAATACAAGACTGAAAAATGAAGTCACGATGAAAATCCATGCATGAGAAAGTCGGTAGATTGTCGAGAACGATTTTCTAGGAGTGAAATATATAAGTCCACTGCCGGAAAGAAGCTCTACGGCTATAAGAAGAAGCGACACATCAACCAAAACAGTAGCTCCGATACCCCATGCTTCCTTACCTAAGAAATTTGTTCCAAACCATAAGGTAACAAAGCCGACCAAGGCATTCAACAAACGAGTTCCAAATGTACCGAAAATCTTCTTTATCATTTATTTATATAGTTTTTGTTTAAGTTGTTGTTTAAATCCAGACAAAGTAAAAACAAATCTCTTTCCATCAAAAACAACGATATTTCCATCACTGTTTACAGTATGGATTCCTTTGTTATAGTCACTGTTTTCTATTGGCATAATATTGCCTAAGTCTTTTGTGACAAACTGCTTATCAGTCAGTCTTTCAATAATCTCAAGACATACCGACTGACCATAATGCTCAGTAGAATTCTGAGATGGACGTATTGTCATGCCATTATAATCAAAAATTTTGCCTGCCGGACGTGCCTTGCTACAATCTATCATTACCGGATTCAGCTCATGAGGAACATATCCGCCTCTCAAGTCGTTAGAAGAAAATATCTCGAGATGCGTATGGGATTTCTTTTGATTGACCAAAAACAAATACCATTTGCCCTCATTGTGGTATAAAGTCGCATCGACGATAGGGAAGCCCTCCAATAGAATCGAATCTTTTTCCATGGCAAGTCTTTCTTCATCAAAACGATATAATGTCAGCTTATTGGTCTTGTTAGCTTCCGGCATGCAATATACCACACCTTCATGTTCGAAGACGTATGGATAGGAACGATGTTCACTGAAATCAGTAAGCTTATGGTACACGTTAAAGCCTTCAGATTTCAAAGCTACTGCAAGGTCAGCCTTTCCCTTCGGATATGAATACCATTCAAAAAATATGTATGTGTCTTTCTTTGTTGTAATGACAAATGGATCAGCAAAATAACAGTTCTTCTTTGGTTTCTTAAACCATTTGACATCCAATGTGTTTCTATCATCTGATTCAACAAAGTCTTTAATGTCACATTCACAATAAGCAACATTCCAATCTTCTTGGCAGAACATGTCATCAAGATGAAACATTATTCTTCTCCAAACAGATTTCCAAAAATACTGAATCATATTGAAATTGCCTGGAACATTATCCTCACGCACAATCTTACTCTCTTTGGCCGGCATCTGCGTTTCATTGTAAATTATATCTTTATACATCTGCAACGGCAATAATGAACTTTCAAAATGAAGTTGCTCCAGATGCGCTCTATAACTATGGAGAATTGTGCTTAACTGTATTTCTCTTAATACAGCCTCAGTCGTTTCATTTTTAAGACATGACAGACAGACACAAGTACTATATTTCCTGTTCATGAATTCCCAGAATCCAGGAAGAATGCCATGACTGAAGCTCCACACTCCGTATTTGGCAGTATTCAGCACTTCACCGCCAATCCTTTCAAATCCTAATTTAATTATAAAATCAAGATTCTGGTTTCTTATCTCCTGAATATCAATATCCTCCAAATGAAAGACATCATTTTTAATTATTGGTCTACAGAAAATGGCTGGAGTGTCTTGAGTCAGTTCTGTTATATCGGCAGGAAATTTACTTCTTGCTTTAAAGAAAAAATCATTCCACAAACCGAACAAAAACCACCTACACGACTTTTTCTTCAACCTGCTGATAAGAGAAGGCGTATCAGCATTATTGCTTTTCTGGATGACGAGAGACAACTTCATTCCATTATCCATCAATAACTTGATGGTCTCATACTGCCAACATTCAACAGTTAAACTGTTAATCATCAGTCCGAAACGAAGTGATTTTCTCTTATTTTCCATCAATTTCTTTTTTATGCAAAAATAAGATTTTAAAGATAATTTCACTAAAACTTTTTTGCTTTTTTTAAAACAATAAAAAATTATCAAAACCTTATGAAATTAGACAAAAAAACATTATTTTTGCAACTTTAATTTGGTTCATGAAATTATCTATAGTCATAGTAAATTATAATGTCGAGCACTTCCTCGAGCAATGTCTTTTCTCTGTCAGAAAAGCCATTGCTAATATTGAGGCAGAAGTGTATGTAGTCGATAACAATTCCGTCGACGGTTCTCTAAAGATGCTCGCAGAGAAATTTCCTGAAGTAAAAGTCATTGCCAACAAAGACAATGTTGGTTTCAGCAGAGCCAACAATCAAGCCATCAGAATCTCGACAGGAGAGTACGTGCTGCTGCTCAATCCTGATACTGTTGTTGAAGACGACACTTTCACCAAGACTATAGAATTTATGGACACTCATCCTGACGCTGGCGGTTTAGGCGTCAAGATGGTAGACGGCAAAGGCAGATTCCTTCCAGAATCCAAGCGCGGTCTCCCGACTCCAGCAACTGCCTTCTACAAAATGTTCGGACTGACCAAGTTATTCCCACATTCAAAACGCTTCGCCCATTATTATATGGGACATCTCGACAATGACGAAATCAATGAGGTTGAGATACTTGCCGGTGCATTCATGCTTATGCGACGCAAGACACTCGACAAATGCGGACTCCTCGACGAGACTTTCTTCATGTACGGCGAAGATATCGACTTGTCATACAGAATAACATTAGCCGGTTACAAGAACTATTACTATCCAAAAACACGTATAATACATTACAAAGGAGAAAGCACCAAGAAGACTAGTGTCAACTATGTACTTGTGTTCTACAAGGCTATGGAGATATTCGTAAAGAAGCATTTCTCCAACAATGGCGCCAAGACATTCTCCTTCTTCATCAATATAGCAATATATCTCAAGGCTTTTCTAGCATTGCTATCACAGTTTTTCAGCAAGGCCGTGCAACCTCTTTTCGATACAATACTAGGCTATTCTGGTCTGGCAGCAATAGGATATTTTTGGGGAAATATGATGGTGTACGAAGGAACGGGGTCATACCCAATGACGTTGTTTGCGATAATATTACCCATATACCTCCTTATTTGGTTGTTGACATCTTATTTCTCAGGAGGTTACGATAAGCCATACAAAATTGCTCCTGCAGCAAGCGGCGTATTTGTAGGAAGCTTCCTCATATTGGTTTTATACGCATTGCTTCCTGAACAGCTCCGTTTCTCAAGAGCGCTTATCTTGTTAGGAATGATTTGGGTCGCGGCAGAAATGAGTCTCACAAGATGGATAGGCTATTTACTGAAACGTCCTAACTTCCAATATGGGAAAAACGCAAAAAAACGCTTCCTTGTAATCGGCAGCGAAGAGGAAACACAAAGAGTGGAACAGCTTCTCCAGAGCACATCAATAAAACCTGACTTCATAGGTCTTATAACGCCATTCGACGATAAAGAAGTGCCAGCAGGTTTCCTCGGCAAGCTGCACCAGGTTCCAGACATCATTGACATTTATAAGATTAACGAGATAATATTCTGTTCAAAGGACATGTCACACCAGCTTATCATCGACAAGATGGAAGAGTGGCATTCATCCTTAGACTATAAAATTGCACCTGAAGACACATTGTCAATCATCGGAAGCAATTCCATCAACACAAGAGGCGATTTATATACTATAGACATAAAGACAATAAGCACAAACTCCAACAAAAGAAAGAAACGTCTGTTCGACCTTATATCATCTTTTATGGGAATAGTGCTCTGGATATTCCTGTTATGCTTCATCAACAGACCATTCCATTTCCTCAAGAGCTGCTTTAAGGTATTGTCAGGAAAGTACTCATGGATAGGTTATTGCGACGTCAAAGACAACGAAAAACTAAGACTTCCTAAAATTAAGAAAGGCATCTTCGACCCATCGACTAACATGAGCAGAATTGGATTGACAGAAGAGGAAAAAGAACATTTGAACTTAATGTATGCAAGAGATTATTCGTTATCAAAAGATATAAATTTCTTCTTTAGAGCATTGAGAAAGTCATAAGAAAACAATTAAAGTTTAAACAATATGATAAACAGAAGGTTTTTAAGAGTTAAAGTTTTGCAAGCAGTTTATGCTTACTTAGAATCAGGTGAAGATTTTGTAGAAAATGGTGTTAAACACCTACTCGAAAGCATTGACAAAATGCATGAGTTATTCGTTTGGCAGCTCTCTTTTCTCGTTGAGACAAAACGTTTTGCCGAAAATAGAATCGAAGAGAACAAACGCAAGAACTTCCCAACACAGGAAGATTTGAATCCTAATTTACGTTATGTGCAAAACCGAGTGCTCACTGCATTGGAAAACAATAGAGACCTTCGCAGAGAAGAAGAGAGCCTGAAAATCAACTGGTCAGACCATCAAGATATTATAAGGAACTATTACAATATGATGCGTAATACTCCAGAATATACTGAATATATGTCTGACTCTGCAGACAACTTCGAACACGACAAGAAGTTCATCGTAAAGATGATTACAAATTATTTCGCAGAACTAGAATTGCTCCAGGATTTCTATGAAGAAAAAAGCATATTCTTCGTCGACGACTACCATCTAGTTTCTTCTATGTTGGTAAAATTCTTCACCGACATAAAAGCTAGCTTCAACGAAACAAGCACACTTCCAACAATATACAAGACAGAAAAAGACATTATCAACGAGGATAAAGAATTTGTCAAGAACTTGTTCAGAGAAGTCATCAAGAACAACGACGAATACGGAAAACTCGTTGGAGAAAACACATCTAACTGGGAAAAAGAACGCGTCTGCGTCATGGACATGATAATCCTCAAGTTAGCTCTAACAGAATTCTGCCGTTTCCCTTACATTCCTGTAAAGGTTACAATGAACGAATATATCGAGATATCAAAATATTTCAGCACCCCAAAGAGCAAGATTTTCGTCAATGGAATATTGGACAGAATGTCAAAGAAACTCATGAACGAAAATGTCATTGTTAAAAAAGGCATCGGATTATTGGATTCTTGATAATATTTGACAGATTATATCGTTACAACTAAAAATAAATGAATCGTGAATAAAAAGATATTTGTACTGTTTTTACTGTTGACATCTATTAACAACATCTTTGCTCAGCAGAAAGATGGTACATATACCTTTTTAAACACGCCGACTAATGCCCGTACCGCTGCACTCGGCGGAACTACCTTGCCAATTTATGACTCCGACATACAATTAACCACATTCAATCCATCATTGATAAATTCTGACATAAACAATTCCATTTCTCTTTCTTATGTCGATTATTTCAATGACATCAATTTCGGAACTGTCCAATACGGACACACTTTCAATAAGATAGGAAGTTTTGTGGCAACACTCCAATATCACAATTACGGTGACTTTTTCTATTCAGATGAGACAGGATACTTTGACGAGACTACATTCAATGTATCGGATTATGTCTTCAACATAGGATGGGGACGTCAGCTTAACGACAGACTTTCAATAGGAGCCAACCTGAAATTTGCAGGCATTCAGCATGAAAGCAACTCTTCTTTCGCAATAGCAGTGGATGTTGCCGGAAGCTATAGAACAAAATCTGACTGGAACCTGACTATAGCAGCCCGTAATATAGGAAGCGAGCTGTACAACAATTACCAAAGCATCAGAAACAAACTTCCGTTCAGGATGCAGGCCGGCGCTTCCAAGAAATTAGAACACCTTCCTTTCACTGCAATAATCGTTTACGACAACATCCAAAAGTGGGACTTGAGCTACAATGACCCTCTTGACCTGGACGGAAATTACGATCCAATGACAGGAGAGATAGTTGAAAAGAACAAATTGGACAAATTTGCAATAAACCTCTTCAGCCATGTCGTTATAGCAGGAGAGTTGTCGCTGGGTAAAAACCTTCAGCTCAGAGCTGGATACAACTACGGATTGCGTCAAAACATGAAAACGCCTACGAAGAAAGGCGCTGTCGGATTCTCTTACGGACTTTGTATAAAAGTATACAAATTCAACATAAGCTATTCGAGATCTGAAATGCACATACACGGTTCACCGAATTTCCTAACAATAACAACGAATTTAGACAGCTTCAAAAAACACTGATAAATGTATCTCCAGGAATTAAAGTTAAACAACTTCAAGAACTGCCAGTCCGCAGAGTTATCATTATCGGAAAAGATCAATTGTTTTGTAGGCTTGAATGCAGCAGGCAAGACAAACATCTTGGATGCTATATATTATTTGGCTTTCTGCAAGAGCTATTTCACATTAACTGACAAACAGAACATCAGACACGGCGAGGACTTCTTCGCAGTGCATGGCGACTTCCATTTCGACAACGACGAACTTCATACCATATCATGCGTGCAGAAGTCGACTTCGAAGAAATCATTCAAATGTGACAAAAAGGAATACGAACGTCTAGCCGACCACATAGGCAAGATACCGCTTGTTATGATTTCCCCATACGACAGCGACCTCATAAACAGCGGCAGCGAGCTGAGACGCAAATTCATCGACGGCGTGATATCGCAATTTGACGCATCTTATCTCAGCTGTCTTTTGAATTATAACAAAGCATTACAGCAGAGAAACAGACAACTGAAATATTTCTCTGAAAACAGAATATGGGACAGCACACTCCTTGAGATGTGGGATCAGCAACTGATACATAATGCGGTGCCAATCAACGAAAAGAGAAAGACATTCCTGGAAGAATTCGTTCCTGTATTTCAAAAATATTACGAGATTGTATCAGGAACAAAAGAGCAGGTTGCCATAACATATAGCTCAGCTTTAAACGAAAAGCCATATCAAAATCTGCTGACAGAAAGCTTGAATCACGACAGATATAGCACCTATACCAATGTTGGCATCCATAAAGACGATCTGGTTTTTCTTATCGACAATCATCAGGTAAAGCAGTTCGCCTCACAGGGCCAGCAGAAATCTTTCGTCGTAGCGATAAAGCTAGCTCAGTTTGATTTCAATTACAAGAAGATAGGACACAAGCCTATTCTGCTGCTGGACGACATATTCGACAAGCTAGATGACAACAGAGTCAGCCAGCTGGTCAAACTCGTTGGCAACGACCATTTCGGACAGGTGTTCATTACAGATACCCAACGCCAAAGAATCAAGTATCTTATGGATAACACCATTGTAAACCATAAGATTTTCAATGTTAACAAAGGAATAATAACTTCTGACGATGAATGAAGACGGATATACATTAGCAGAGCTAATCAAGGCATTTTACAAAAATCATAATAGAGAGAACGGTTTCGAGGAGATGAAGATTCTTGAATCGTGGCGCTCAGTCGTAGGCGATTTCATTTCATCACACACTTTGGATCTAAGGATTATAAAACACGTCCTTTATGTTAAGGTAGACGCTGATTCCTTAAGAAACGAATTGATATACTCCAAAACAATATTGCTGAGGAACCTTAACAGAATAGCCGGAAGTGAAATATTGAAAGATATTGTAATAATTTAAGTATTTAAACCTTGTTTAAATGCTTTTTTTTCGTATCTTTGTACGCAAATAAACAAAAAAACTTGATTGATTTTTTATTAATTGAATATTAGTAACTTAGATAATTATGATTAACTCACAAGACATTAAAAAAGGAACATGTATCCGTTTCAACGGAAAACTTTATTTCTGCGTTGATTTCCAACACGTAAAACCAGGTAAAGGCAACACATTCATGCGCGTTACATTGAAGAGCATCGTTGACGGACGTACATTAGAACATCGTTTTGACATCAGTGAAAAATTAGAAGACGTACGCGTTGAACGCCGTCAATACCAATATCTCTACAAAGAAGGTGATGACTTTATCTTCATGAACCAAGAAGACTACGAACAAATCCCTCTCTTAGGTGAATTGATCACTGGCGTTGACTTCCTTAAAGAAGGTGACATCTGCGAAGTTGTATTTGACACATCAACAGAAACAGTTCTCTATGCAGAATTACCTATCAAGACTGTTTTGGAAGTAACATATACAGAACCAGGTGAAAAAGGCAATACAGCAACTAACGCTATGAAAGACGCTACAGTTGAAACAGGCGCTACAGTTAGAGTTCCTTTATTCATCAACACTGGAGATAAAATCAGAATCGACACTCGTACAGGCGAATATACAGAAAGAGTAAAATAATATTTAAATGAAAATCAATCCACATACAACACTTAAATGTGTTGCTGATTACGTCGGAGCTAAAAAGACAATTGGTGACCCAAACTTCGTAATAACAGGTCTTAACGAGATTCACGAAGTTGAGGAAGGCGATATAACTTTCGTCGACCATCCTAAATATTACACCAAAGCTTTGAACTCAAAAGCAACAACAATCATCATCAATACTGATGAGGTTGAATGCCCTGAAGGCAAGGCTTTGATAGTCCACGATAATCCGTTGGATGCCTTTAACAAACTCATATTGTCATATCGCAGATTTGAACCAGCAACAGCAATGATAGGACCTAAAGCCGAAATAGGTGAAGGCACAATCATAGAGCCAGGAACATTCATTGGCGATAGAGTTAAAATCGGCAAGAATTGTATCATACATCCTAATGTTACAATCTATAACCATGTCATCATAGGTGACAATGTCATCATTCAAAGCGGTAGCGTAATCGGCGGAGACGCATGCTACTTCCAACGTCGTCCAAACGGCTTCGTGAAATTTGAATCATGCGGCAGAGTCATCATCGAAGACGATGTTGAAATCGGAGCTTGCTGCTGCGTCGATATAGGCGTCACCAGCGACACTATCGTTGGCAAAGGAACTAAGATGGACAACTTCGTCCAGATTGGCCACGACGCTAAATTAGGCAAGAACTGCTTCCTCGGCGCTCACGCATCAGTAGGCGGCGTTACTGTGGTTAAAGATAACGTTTCCATCTGGTCAATGTCGGCTGTCAACAAAGACCTCGTCATTGCTGAAGGAACAGTAGTACTCGCATATTCAGGAGTAGACAAAGACACTCAACCAGGACAGACATACTTCGGAGTTCCAGCTGTCGAAGTAAGAAAAAAATGGAGAGAAATAGCAACATTGAAAGCATTGCCTGACTTGATTGCTAAAATGAATAAATAAAGGTATAAAAGTCAAACGACAATAAAAAGACTAAGGATAGATTTCTTTAGTCTTTTTTTTATTTATATAGATAAAATAAAAGCGCCGCATTACGCAGCGCTCCATATGATTTAGATATTTATTATCAAATAGTATCTTCTGAACGTTTTCTCATTTCTTCTGATATTGCAATGAACTCATCTACGTTCATGTCTTTAATAAATATCAATCCGTGTGTAGACCTGATCAATGGACGTGGATTTTCATAGAAATAATCCTTACCCAAAATCAGCTGAATGTCTTGCAACTGTTTAATCCATGTGTTCTTTGATATATCACTGAATGGTCCATTATAAAAAGGACTTGGGAATTCAGCCTTAACTTGGCTAAGATAACTAGCAGTAAATGACTTATCCAACACTGCAAGAGCATTTAACGATACAGGAACGTACATATTAACGTCAGCAGGGTGGAACTTGAACCAAACATTTCTGTAACCATATATTCTCAGGTCTGACAGGTCTTTTTCCTTGCTCCATTCTGCAACAGCGGCTGCTGTAGCTTGCAACACTTTATAGTGAGTGTCTGGACCACTGCCTTCTGGGTCTAATGTAACGCTGATGATGTTTGGCTGTATCTCTCTGAATTGATTCAAGATTGGCATAACGTCACGTTCCATGTTAGGACCTTTGCTTACACCGCTATCCTGATAAAAACCTAGATGCAAGTGGTGTACATTCTTGACCTGAACACCATTGTATGCCCATACCAATTCCTCTTCAAACTCACGAATCATACCTTTGAGACGTTGCAAGTCGGATGTGTTCTTTTCTCCATCATAACTTCTTTCCAACACGCCAATGACTTCTCTGTATTTAGCCTTAAGCTCATCGAGACTCTTGAATTGCCATATTGCCACAGAACAACGTAACAATCTATGACAGAAGCCTCTGTTCATCTGATATTGGTCGTTTCTTGCAACGCTGTCAAGATAGTGATATATATCCTTGTCGTATTTGTGTTTATATCCTTCTTCGAAGAAATCAGCATAGTGAACCATTTGTATCTCGTCTTTTTCAACAAAATCGAGAGTCATTTTCATTGAATCACACAAGAAGCCATTAGTTACAGAATTGTATCCAGAGGTCATAACAGCAAAATGCACATTATTGCTTGCTGGACGTAATTGTCTGTTTGTTAATGGCATGATACCTAACATTATATCATCGTGGTGAGGTCCTGAGTTGTATATAACCTTATTTAAGGGTGTTGTAGAACCTCTCATCAACTTCTCTTCTGCAGATTGTATCACTTCCTGAACAGTATCAAGACTGAGGTTAGGAATCATTCGACATACATCGTCATTCTGCAAATCTTCCAATGTAAGCTTAGATGCATATCTATTTATTTTCTTACATAGAGAAAGGATAGCTCTTTCAGTCTTTTGGAAGTTCCATTCTTCTTTGAAATAATAATGATTTACACAATCTGTGAGCAATGAAGCTGCACCTTGGGTGAGATAGAATCTGGAGTTTTCAAGTCTTTGCAATGCCGTTGCAGGATATTGGGTTGTCATCTCTGATTCGAGAGCGTTTTTGATTGTAACGGCATTTGACTCACCTGCTGCACATACTATTGCTACAGCATCAGGATTTCTTGTGATAGTCTCTAAACCTATTGTGATAACGAGACGGTTCTTTGCAACTTCAATACCGCCTAATGATGAAGCGGCATCAGCCTGTGTAGCGAAATTAGTCTGACGTAACTCTGTATGAGAATGCTGACTTGTACCGCTGATATTGAATGCTATTCTGCCATCAGAGCCCAATGTGCTCAACAGGAATCCTATGTCGCCTTTAGTTCTGATTTTATCTTCATATCTCGAGCACCAGTCGTCAATCATGAAGATAGACTGCTGCTGGACTCTTTCTCTCTCATTCTCCGCTTGTCTGTAACGAAGACTCAAGTCGATTTTGAAATCAGGGAAGATTTCATTGAATGTTTTGTTGTTATGCAACTTGATATCATCACAGTTTATGAATAAAGCACGTTCTGGGTCGAGACCAAAACCGTTGATGTAATTTTCATTTACATAATGAAAGAATGAATTATGCTGTTTTGGTGAGATAGGGTAGAACTCGTCCATCTGAACAAATTGAAGTCCGGATAGATTAGGCTTTTTAAGATTTGCCAAGCCGTACTTTTCAAGTACTTTCTTTGTTTCTTTATCGTCCCAAGTGTTGAGAAAATGATGAGTATAATGGATGAAATTCTTGAATGACTTATCAGAAGAAAGACTTATTACACCTTCTTCATTTTCTGAAACCCATTCTAAAAAACGCAGCGCTGTCATAACGCCTAATTTAGGCACACTGTCGGTGATGATATATGGAACTTTCGTCGTGAACTCGTTGACTTTTGATTCTCTCAAAAAACACTGTTCAACCTTTGAATTTATATTAACCATAATTTTAAAAAGTTTAAAAATATTCAACAAAAATATGAAAAAAATAATTATTTTTGAAGAAAAAAGTAATATATGAAACTTATTTTAATACCCATCATTATATTCATGATTTTCAAGTGGAAAAAGCTTCATTTCCTATTAAAAGCAGCCACTATTTTAATGTGTATTCTATTGTTAAAACAGGAAAAGACAAAAGAATTATACTATTTCTTCGAAGAGTCTGCCACATGTTGGGAAGAGACTCTGCCTTTAGGAAATGGCCGTCTCGGAATCATGCCTGATGGTGGCATTGAAAAAGAAAATATAGTTCTTAACGACATAACATTATGGTCAGGGAAAGTGGCTGACTATTCCAATCCTAATGCCAAGGAAGCCCTGCCGGAAATACAACGTCTCCTGCTTGAAGACAAGAACTACGAAGCACAGGAACTTGTATACAACACATTCACATGTTCTAACAAAGGATCTAACTGGGGAAATGGCGCTACTGCCAACTTCGGATGCTTCCAGACATTAGGAAACATCAATATCGACTACACATATAATGATAATTCGAAGATAAAAGACGGATCTTACATCAGAAAACTCGACATTAACAATGCTGTAGCTACAACAGAATTCGAAACAGAAGACGCAAAATATCGCCGTGAATATTTCGTGTCAAGAGACTCTGACGTGGCTGTGATTCGCCTTGAAGCCAATAAGAATGAAATGATTTCGGTAGACATCAACTTAAATAGACAAGAACGCGTCAATTATGTCACAAACGATGAATCCATCGTGATGTTCGGACAACTGAATGACGGCGATAATGGCGATGAAGGAATGAAATATCACTCACAACTCACAGTGAAAAACAATGGTGGAGAGGTCAAATATAAGGACAACAAAATCATTGTAAGAAACGCAGACGAACTTACTCTTATCTTCTCATCTGCAACGAATTACAAAAATGAAAATTATGTCGCTTTCACCGACAGCCTGATGAATGATGCTAAAGACCGTTCATATATATCATTGAAGAAAAAACATATCAAGACTTATCAGGAGCTATTCAACAGAGTCGAGCTTGATTTGGGCGATGCCATAACCGAAAACCATCCTATCAATGACAGACTCTTTGACTTCCAAGAAGAGGAAGACCCTCAGCTGGCTGCATTATATTTCCAATACGGACGTTATCTCATGATATCTTCAACTCGTGAAGACCTGCTGCCACCTAACCTGCAAGGACTATGGGCAAACAGCATACAAACTCCTTGGAATGGCGACTACCACCTTAATATTAATGTACAGATGAACCACTGGCTCGCAGAAATATGTAACCTTTCCGAACTGCATAGACCGCTTATAGAGTTCACAAAAAGCATAGTAGAGTCAGGTGAAAACACAGCAGAAGGCTTCTACGGAGCCGATGGATGGACCGCACACTCAATCTGTAACTTATGGGGATTCACAGCTCCTGGCGAACATCCTTCATGGGGCGCAACCAACACTGGAGGCGCATGGCTGTGCCAACATCTGTACCAACATTATCTGTTCACAAAAGACATTGATTATCTAAGAGAAATATATCCTGTGATGAAAGGCGCTGCCAAGTTCTTCAATTCCATCATGATCGAAGAAAAAGAACACTCATGGTTGGTGACAGCACCTACTTCATCACCAGAAAACTCATTCTACCTGCCAGACGGAAGAATAGCAAGTGTTTGCATGGGACCAACAATGGACATACAAATCATCACCGAGTTATATCAAAACGTAATAGCTTCGGCTGAACTTTTGAACATAGATAATGAGTTCAGCGATACACTTAAAAATGCCTTGACAAAATTTCCTCCAATGCAGATAAGCGAAAACGGTTATCTCCAGGAATGGATTAAAGATTATGGCGAACCGGAGATTCATCATCGTCATGTCTCGCATCTCTTTGGCTTGCATCCTGGAAGACTTATAACAAAAACCAAGACACCTGACTTATATGAAGCTTGCAAGATATCTTTAGACCGCCGCGGTGATGAAGGAACAGGATGGTCACGCGCATGGAAAATCAATTTTTGGGCACGACTACACGACGGTGACAGAGCATACAGACTTATTAAGAATCTCCTACAGCCAGCAATAGTCGGAGAAAGGGTAGGAGCTGGTACATATCCAAATCTATTCTGCGCTCATCCGCCATTCCAAATAGACGGTAACTTCGGAGGCACAGCTGGCATAGCAGAAATGCTGCTTCAATCTCACGACGGATTCATTGAAGTGTTGCCTGCATTACCCGCAGCGTGGAAAGACGGATACTTCAAAGGCTTATGTGCAGAAAACGGTGCTGTAGTAGACTGCTATTGGGAAGATGGTGAAATGACAAGGACAAAGATAAAATCTAAGACAGGTGGCACATATAATATATTAATGCCTGACGGTTCTGTTAAGGAAATTACTTTGAAAAAAAATGGAACTAAAATAATTAGGAATGATTTAAATAAATAATAAAAATATGAAAAGAATACTCTTGTTATCAGCAATCTTCGCATTGCTTTCATCATGTGCTGAGAAGAAAGCTGCTGTCGTAGATGCCAATCTCGACATTGTACCTGTACCACAGGAAGTGGTAGTATGTATGAACGAAAACGGTTTCCAGCTCAACAAAGAAACTGTCATCATTTATGAAAATGAAGCAAATAAGTTCAATGCAGACTTTCTGCAATCCTACCTTAAAAACATTTTCAAGTCAGATTTGAAAATATGTAAAAATAACAGTGATGTGTCTAATAGCATTAAGCTTAACATAATTGACGCTTCTCAATGTGAAAGCTTAGGCATGAAAAACGACAAAGAGGCTTACCTCTTGAGCGTTAGTCTCGACAAAATCGATATTTTCGCCATAGATGCCGCCGGCATTTTCTACGGCATCCAAACTTTGATTCAAATGATGCCTAACGACATATATTCTGAAAATGCCGTCAAAGTCGCCGGAGTCACTTTCCCTTCATTGAATATCATCGACAATCCTCGTTTCAAATACAGAGGTCTTATGCTTGACTGCTCTCGTACTTTCTTCGATGTTGACTACATCAAGCATCTCTTAAATGGCCTGGCTCATTACAAGATAAACAACTTCCACTGGCATCTTGCTGACGACCAAGGCTGGAGATTGGAAATAAAGGCTTATCCAAAACTCACAGAGTTAGGTGCATGGAGAGGAGCCAACGAACTTCTCATGCCAGCTTATGGTTCAGGCAATGAACGTAACGGCGGCTACTATTCACAGGAAGAAATAAAAGACATAGTGAAATATGCTGCTGATAGAAATATAAATATCATCCCTGAAATTGATTTGCCTGGACACAGCAAGGCTGTCGCCGTGACATATCCAGAAATAGTCTGTCAGATAGAATCTAAACACCTTAGCGTACAAGGCGAATCTAACAACGTATGGTGCGTAGGTCGTGAGGAAAACTATGCTATGCTCGAGACTATCATAACAGAGATGACAGAACTCTTCCCAAGCAAGATTTATCACATAGGAGCCGACGAAGTCAATATGAATTCATGGCGTGACTGCGATGTGTGCCAAAGTCTTATGAAAGAAAAAGAGATGACAGAACTCGTTGAGCTGCAGAATCATTTTGTAAGAAGAATAGAAAAGATATTGGCAAAACATGGCAAGACCATGGCTGGATGGGATGAGATCCTCGATGGGGGCGACCTCATGGAAACTACTATACCTTACGTATGGCAACACTCAGAAAGAGGCATCAAATCTGTCAAAGCCGGACAGCCAACAGTAATGCAAGTAGCACAATATATGTACTTCGACATGAAACAGTCTGCCGACGAACGCGGACTCAAATGGGCTGCTATCATTCCACTTGACACAGTGTATTCCTTCGACCCAATAGGCAATTTCGAATTGACAGAAGATGAAAAAGAACTAGTTTACGGCATACAAGGCGGATTATGGACTGAATGCGGACAGGTTCCTGGCTATGCCCATTATCAGCTATTCCCTAAGGTACTCGTATTATCTGAAATAGGATGGTCAGCATACGAAGACAGAAACCTCGATTATTTCAAGAAGAGATTATACGACAACCATCTGGAAAAATTATACAATATGGACTTCGAATTCAGAGTGGCTCCCCCAACAGTAAGATATGAAGACGGAATGCTCATTGCTGAAAAAGATTACGACTTCCTTACAATACATTACACCGACGACAAATCAACACCGACTTTAGAATCTGCAGAATATACAGAAGCTATTGTAACAGACAATCCTGAAGCATACCGCTTCGCTACATTCTACAAAGAACGTCCAAGTATCCCAAGAGGCGCACAAAACATCGACTTGTATCATTACCAAAAACCCAATACTGTCGTGACATCCAACGTTCCAATGGAACAGGATATCAACATATTGGCAGACTACAATATGAGCACATATTGCTACACCGCACGTCCTGTACAGGAAGGCGACTATTTCCTATACACATTCGAAAATCCTGTCGAATGTGAAAAGATTTTAGCAGGAACCGGACACTATGGCTTGGCTATAGTCGGTCTTCCAAACGCACGAATCGAATGGTCTTATGACGGAGAGAGCTTCATAAAAGGCGAGGAGTTCGTATATGATTACTTCGACGGCTACAAAGCAGAAATACATCCAGAACAAGCGGTAAAGGCTGTGAAGATTGTCGTTACCGGAATAGGAGAGTGCGAATACGCTATTCTACAAGACTTAAGAATTCAGTAATAAAGCACGTATTATGAGAATAAAAGGCTGCGTCAGACGCAGCCTTTTATGTTATTGAGAAATAAGTTTTTAAAGATCAATTTAGTCCAAGCATTTTATATCCCATATCGTTGAGTTGCATTGCCATTCCCATGAGATACATCTGATGCAGACATTCCAGATAAGCCTCAACAGCTTCCTTTGTTCCGTGTTCTATATTTTGGTTACGTAAGAATGTGTTAGTGATACAAGCACATTCCGCAACGATATCTGTGACTTTCTTGCATTTCTCTTCTTTAAATCTTAGAACGTCTTCAAGTATATATTCGTCCATTTCATCGAAGCCTCTTTTTTCACGGAGAGTCTCGTAAATGTTTTCTTTGAATGCATATTTATCCCAGTTGACATCCCAGTATTTTGCCATCGCCATACCGACGAACATAATCCATCCGAGCGAGACCATCGGATATTCGTTATATTCTCTCACACCATCGGGCATATAAGCAGTTAAAATATTCTGCCATTTGTCTTCAACATCTGGGCAAATAGGGAAACGTTCTCCCACTACACCTTCCTGACGAAGATATTGCAATAATAAAGTCTTTAATTTATCACCGAAGTTTTCCATAATTGATATTTTGTTATTTTTATTTAGTTAATTCGTTGAACAGATTTCGGAATATTCGTGTTAAGAATTTGGAATCATATGCGATAGCCACGCACCATGCTTCAGCACGTTCTCGCTGCTGCGGCTCGCCTTGTCGAAGGTCTTCTTCAAAATCCAAATATCTTTTCATAAAATGTCTTTTTTAGATATAACAAAAACATTCCAAATGTAGTTTACAAAGTTACGAAATAATATAAGAATAGGAGAGGTTTTTGTAAAATAAAAATTCACCTTTCTCTTAGAAAAACTAGGCAAGCCTATCGACTTTAACGGACTATAAACTCTCAATTAAAAAATCTTTGTACTTTAGCCATTAGCCTTTTGACTTTTGTCTTGTAGTCTTATTATCTTTCTCTCGGGCGTTACGGCTCCGCTTCCAGCTCCGCCGTCGGGCTTTCCGCTATATCTTTGTTCGCTCCGTTATCACTTCGCTTCGCAAAGGATGCCGCTCCAATCCCTAACGCAGAGGGCTGCTATCAATAAGATGCAAACTCAGACTGTTGTCAATTGTCAGTTGACTGTTGTCTTAACAAACCTTAACACCATTTCTTAATTTTTTACTGCTTTTATGTTAAAAATTGTTAAAAACGAAACATTTCCTTTGCAAACGCTTGACAAAAGGATGATGCTTGTTGTAGTTTTGCAAGAACCAAAGTTTAGAAGTGGGCAATTATGTATCCGTCAATAGCTAAATTGGCAGACATCATCTGCCGATTTGAGCGATGAGGACTGGGTACGAAGAGGGAACGGAGGAGGTAGGGTGAATTTAACCTCTTGACGACAAAATTTTTAAACGCGATTTCTCCGAGGCGGCAGACTGAAAGTTGAAAATCGAAAAAAGTCCTGTTAGGGACGACATTTCCCAGGCAGGTATGGAGAGCGAAGCTCGGAATGCCTGCAAGTATGACCGGACTAATAATCAAAGTGCTGAAGGCACGGTAGAAAATGGCCTATTGACAGACTATCTCTTACTGAAGAATTTGGGAAAGGGTATGACGAAAGCAATCTTAGATATATGAGGTTATTCTATAAAACCTTTCCAATTTGCGACTCACTGCGTCCCGAATTGAGTTGCTCTCATTATCGACGTTTATTAAGTGTTGAGAATCAAGAAGCTATTGCTAAATATTCTGTTTTAAATGATGCCAAACACATTTTTGCATCCAAATATAAATTAACACTGCCAACGGAAGAAGATCTGCAAACAGAACTAAACAAAGCCCGAAAACGATTGGAATTAGAGGCACCATCCATAATCTACACAAAATTATGGATGGTGCCTTGAATTATTAGTCAGTCTACAAATCTGTTAAACCATGCTCATACTTATACTCATTCTGTTCTTCTAAAATTTTAAAAACTTTTCTATCTTGCAAATAAATTCCATCAAACAATTGGTTTACACTTTCAAGTCTTACATCATCAGTTAGTTCAGAATGTGCCAAACCATAAGCATTAGCCAATATAGCGTATTCACCTAAAGTTAAGTTATTATTTGTTACTATAATAGGAAATGTACTTTCATCTATTCTTTTAACATCCTCAAAATATTTGTACTTTTGACATAATGAATCATATGTTGAGCCTCCACCAACATACAGCGACATATTATTATTTATAACTTCTTTCAACAAACTAGATGGTCGATTTGTCTGCTTAACAAATGTATTTATTACTTCTAAAATTAGATCTTCTATCTTTTCTTTTACCTTTTGATAATAATATTTATTTATCTTATTTTTATCAAATTCCTTATCGTTAATAGAACACTTCTCCCTGATAAAGTTCAGACCATAAGGCATAGATATAAACTTAAATATATTTGTTTTATCATCAGATATACTAAAAAAAGAAATATCAGTAGTACCTCCGCCTATATCAAATATAAGATGTAACTTATTAGGTGTTATTTTTCTATTAGAAACCATCCTATTCAAGCAAGCGCATGCTTCTGGAAAAATCAAAATACCATATTCATTCTTAAGCGATTCGTCAAAATCTATAATTTTTGTAGTCTTGATTAAATCTTCATATTTTGCAGAAAGATAATCATTAAAATTATTTTTATACACATCTTCAACAAGATAATATGCACTTAACAGCAAAGATGTGCCTGTCATTCGTCTTTCTAAATGATTTTGTATATCACATGGTATCCCCATTTGTATCGAAAAATATTCACCATATTTTTCTTTAATCAAAAATATAACATATGATAAATACCATATAGATAATAGTTTATGATCAATTTTAAAATCCAATTCACCATAATCATACACCGCTTGTTTAAAATATTTGAAATAAAATTTATTGTTTTGGGCATTAGATTCTATTTCTTTTTCATATTCTTTATAAAGACTTTCGTTAATATTTTTTATTCTATTCAGTTCTTTTAAATGAAAATTTTCAATTTCAACACATTTTTTCTCCCATTTAATTATTTTTTCCTTATATCTGTTGTTATCATCAGTCCATTTTTTATATTCAATACTTTTCTTGTAATTAAATTTCTGTTTAACAGATAATAGAACCTTTTGCCATGGCAATAAATCCAAACCTGTTGTAAATGCTGTTTTAATATCAAATTCCTTTGGTTTAGTGGGTTTATCTGGATATTTTAATTCAGGCTCTTTTAAATATTCTGGTTCCTTTACATCTACTATATCATGATCATATAAACAATTTTCTTCGTTACAAAACCCATAACTTAATGTATGATCTTTATTTATTTGAATTATGGATGGTAGACAATAACTAATATTTCCATTTAAATCGTCAAAAGAAAGGAATTCATAATAAACATTTATAGGGTTATCATTATTTTCGATACAAACCTTTGTTTGATGTGTTCCAAAATCAAGACCAACTGTTATTGACATACTTAATATATTTTAATATAATTGATAGATAATAAATCACTATGAATAGAAATATCACTTACTCTTCTATGTTTCTCAATTTCTTCATCTCTTTTAATTTCATGATCTTTTATATTCGATTCCATCAACCTGATAATATTGGAGAGTTCGTTTTTTCTTTTTAAATCACTACAATATAATATTTCATTTTCAAATCGTTTTTTGCTTTCTTGCAATGATTTGATACGAGTTTCATACTCTTCTTCAGTTCTTTGTATTAATTGCATTTGAACAGCATCCATTCTCATTTTAAGATCATTTCTCATTTCGGTTTCTATAGAATCGATTTTTTCTGATAATAGAAATCTCATTAATTCAATAGAATCAGGAGAAATATCGTGCGTTATATTATTCATTGGCTCTGCTACAGTTTGTGATACACCAATCAAGTTATCAGCATATTCATTATTATCAATGATTGATTCATCATTTACCGAATATATCAATGGCAATAATTTTTCTAAACACTGACTTTTTCCATAAATTGACCTTTTTGTCTTTATTATATATATAGCCATATAATACAAACCAATAGGTAATTTAACATTATTTTTATTTATCTGAAAGCAGAATGTTTTCTTTACAGTATTACCTAATAAATTCTTAAAATAATTTGAAGCTGCTAAAATTATAGGATTATACATATTTATATATATTAAATCTTTATGATAATATGCTTTTTCCTGTTCAAATGTTATCTTCAATCTTGTTTCATTATATATTAATTTCTTAAATTCAGAAAGCAATCTTTTATTTTCTTCATCAATAGGCATATATTCATCAAGAAACCTTAATAACAATTTAGGATTATTCAATGGTATATTGAATTCATAAATTTTATCTCCCAATGATTTTAAAGTACAGAAAGTAAGTTTATGCTTTATTAAGGCATTAACATAATTATTCATTTCTATTTCTGTAACATAAGAATTGTTTGATTTAATCCTACTTATCTCATTTCTAAAATATATGTCATTTGTAAGAGTATTTGTCAATCCTTCTTCTATGTTTTTTAAATTTTTACTTTCGTTTTCAATAGCTCTTTCGATTTGTTCTCCTTTTATCCTCATTTCTTCCTCAGATAGTTTTTTACAATAGAATTCTCTTTCCGTTGCTTCCAACATCTGATTAATATTGCTATATTGATATCCTTCTTTTTCTAAATCTTTATCAAGAATTGATTCTAAATCCCCAATCGAATTTCTAAATATACCAATTCTATCAAGCAATCTCGCATATATTTCTTCCTGTATAGAATTTTTTACTATGATATTAGATATATTAACAATCTGTGATTTCTGTCCAAACCTATCTATACGGCCAATACGTTGTTCTACTACCATAGGATTCCATGGTAAATCATAATTAACCATAGAACTACAGAATTGCATGTCAAGACCTTCACTTCCAACTTCAGATGATAACAACACTCTTATTTTAGGATTATCTCTAAATTCAGACAAGATTGTGTCCCTTTCTTTAATATCTCCATGAAGGCTCAAACAATCATATCCTTTTGATTTTAAACGTAGTGCTAGGTACTTAATGGTATTTTTAAATAAAGCAAAAACAATTATCTTATTCTCGCCATTAGAAAAAGTTTCTTCTATTATCTCTACAAGTTTATCAAATTTAGCGTCTGGTCTTTCATTAAAATAATCTATTCCATTATCTAGATTGTGCGAATCATTCATAAATCCATATACACTACTAGCAATCCTACGTTTCTTCTGAACCAGACCAAGCGCTTTTCCAGGATCCATTCTAACATCATCATTCCAATCAATATATGAATTGTCATCAATATATTCATCAATAACTTTTTGAAACAATTCTCTTTCATATTCATACAAAGAAACTCTATGAGTATGTGGTCGTCTTTCCGCTTGTGACCAATCTGTTGTAATATCTCTTTTTCTTGTTCTTGAAAATATATTATTCATAGGACTCATTGTAGACAAGTCATATTGCAATTGGGCTCTAACTGCAGGAGTATCCTCACAATTCAAACAATTATCAATAATTTTATTGTATAGTTGTACTGATGAATATAATTCATCTACTGTTTTAGATGTTTCATAATATCTTTCATCAATCTTTCGACTTGTAATGACTTCCTCTTTTCTTAATGTATCAGCAATTTCTTTTAACGGAACATTATTATTAATCGACGACAAAGCATGTAAGAAAGGTCTATTAGAAGATAATATGTTATTAAAATTTTGACTATCATTGTATCTATCGCTATCCATCAAATGCAATAAATTATAAAGATTTTCTGTACTTATCATAATAGGCGTTGCTGTTAATAAAACAACAGCATTAGAATGCTGTAATATAATTTCAGCCCCTTTGTAAGATTGAGTATTACGATTTCTTAGTCTATGAGCTTCATCACAAATAACTATATCGAATTTTTTATCACTATTTTCGATATAGCTTATCAAATCTGTTTTAGAAGATTTTAGTGAATCATACTTTTGTCGTCTTATTTTTTCATAATTGATGATTCCTTTAATAGAAGAATCTTTTAAATTTTGAATTAAACTGTTTTTATCTTCATAGATAGTAAATGATATTCCAAATTTATTATATAATTCATCTTTCCACTTTTCTTGAAGTGATTTCGGGCATATAATCAGTGCATTCCTAAGTTCACCTCTAGCTTTTTGTTCTAACAATACATGTCCAGTTTCAATGGTTTTTCCCAAACCCACCTCATCAGCAATAAGGATTCTTTTATTATCCGAATTTAAAAATTTTAGTAATGGTATGAATTGATATGCTTTAAATATAGTTTTTGATGCAGCTAATGATGATATTGTGTTATTATTTGAATTGAATATTTTAAATGTTGTATTTAACAATGAATAATCGTCATGTGAACCGTATATGTTTTGTTTACAACATTCAAACGGATTATCCATATCATAGCATGGAATAATATTGGACTCCAATTCATCCTTATCAAAATCAGTGTATCTTATATTATATAACTGTCTTCCTCTTTGAGGTTTGCAAACTTCAATAACAACACCTTTTTCTAGAGTATTTACATTTTGTATTTTATCACCAATGTTAAATTTTGCCATATCAATTACATATATTCAGATTGTATCGCAAAGTTAATAAAATAGTAAAATCAACACAAAATATATTGGTAATTTTGTCTAATGCATTTCAAATAATCAGCCTATAATGTTCACCAATTATTTTGGTATATTGCTGTGTATATTGGATGATGATTTCTAATTAAGTTATGCATTATTCTATAACGGGACGTATAGTTAATCCACATTCTCTAGAACGAACACCCATTAAACCAGTATCATTTTTATCAGATTCTAGACAATATGAAACATAATTATTTAAAGGTTTGCTAATCCAATAGCACCCACTTAAATCTGAATTAATTATTGTTGAATCTATATTTCTTCCTGCTGCTGGGAAAAATATATAGTTACCATTAGGTCCTGTTATTCTAAAACCTTTTATTCCATCTTGCTCAATCCATTTTTTAGAACATTTATTTTGTAATTCATACATTTCAGTACTTGTCGGAATTCTCCAAGCACCACCCCACTTATTTCTTGCTGCATCATACTGTGGATTTCCTGAAATATCATTCATTTCAATCCCATATGTTAAACTGTTTTCAGACGTATATTCATTTTTAATTTCAGTTTCACCCCATGCATAATAATTTCCATATTCTTCAGGATAATCGGCACCAATATTACAAGTTGCCCATTTTATACCACTATCCAATCCTAAATCAACCCAGTCATGTCCATCAATTAATTTATTAGTCTTAAACTCTATTATTTGACTATAAGTTATGTCTTCTGCATCAATTGAATATGCTCTTAAGTAATAAGTAGTATCATCTATTAAATTATTTATAATAGTTGTAAAATTATTTGTTTCATAATTTATTATTGTATAGTTATCATCAATTGTTGGATTATCATAATTACTCCAGCAAAATCCATAATCAAGTATTGACAAACCTCCTTCAGACACAATATTTAATGTACATTCTACAGAAGTTGCTGTGATATTAGATATTTTAGACTCTATCATTGGTTTGTTTATATCTCCTCCAAAAACAGGACGAATCAATTTTGCAACATAACGGTAATCAGAATATAGTCTAGGATTACCATTCCCAAAATCATAAAGAGAATAGGAATAATTATTGTAATTAGATGTATTAGGAGTTGAAGTCCAATAATCTAACTTTTCTTGAATAGGAAGAAAAATATAATTATCATTAGGACCTATAATCTTAAATCCTTCAATGTCTTTTTGAGATATTCTCTTCCATTCACAATTTTTTATCAATTCTTCCATTTCTGTCTTTGTAGGAATTCTCCAAGGGAATTGCCAATTTGCACATGCAACATCATATTCTTCATTAGCAGAAATATCATGTATTTGCATTCCATACGTTAAACTATTTTCCGCCGTATATTTTAATTTCACTTTTATTTCTCCCCAAGCGTATTTATTGCCATAATTTTCGGGTATTGATGCGCCGACATTACATGTTGCCCATTTTACTCCACTAGGCAACCCCAAATCTACATACAAACGATTATTCTTAAAATTTGTAACAGGAGGAATATCGTCTTTTGTACATGCATAATTCAACATTATCATTGCACATATCGCAAACAAAGTAATCCTTTTCATATTTTACATATTTATATTGTATTTTACATTTATTTTTTCCAATTTATACCTATGGAAAACCTAATTTCTGTCATACTGAATAAATTCGATGTTACAATATCTAAACCAAAACTCACATTTCTGTTCCATTGTAAACCCACCAAAAAATCTAATCCTTTATAACTATTGTTAGGATAATATACGTATTCTTGATCATATGTTTCCCAACATTTAATTTTCATTCCGTAACCCATCCCCAATCTATAATAACATCCACTTTTATCATCAAGAAATCGTCCTATAACTCCTCCTATAAATGATAATTTTGTGGATTCTGTTTTTCCGTTTAAAGCTACCTCATTATATGTTTTATCAATAGTATTAAATCCAACAAAATTAAAATTACTCATTGCAGTGACAAACCAACCAACTTTTTTAACAGAGCCAAATGATAAACCATATGAAAACTGTGGTGCTGATGAATATGCTGCATTAATAGTAATGAAATCAACACCATTTTTTAAGTATTGTTCCAAAGACTCTCTCTGGGGATATAAATGATATGAATCAACACTTGTTTTTGTTAAATAAATTGTTTTAGATTCAGATTTCTTACCTCTTTTTACTTCTACTATGTGATCACCTAAAGATAGTTCTAATGTAATTGGAGATTTACCAACGTTCTTTCCATCAACATATATATTATCTCCTTTTTTAGATGAAGTTATTGTAATGGTTTTTCCAAATTTTAGAGTATATTCAGCATTGCTGTTACTTTCAATCTTAATTGTTTCTATAGTTGTTTGACTTTCTCTAATTGCCTTAATCTCGTGATTTCCATAAGGCAAATTTATTGTCACAGGACTAATGCCAACATATTCTCCATCAACATAAATCTTATCACCACTTTGTCCTGTATTTATTGTAACTTCTTTACCAGTTTCTAATATTTCATTTATCGACAATAGTTTTCCCTCCTCAACAAAAATGGTTTTCTTTAACTCAGCGCATCCTTGTTTTATGAGCTTCAATTCGTGCTCTCCAATTAATATTTCAGAGATATAATTTGGTGTTTCCCCATATTTATTACCATCAATATAAATATCTGCTTCCATAGGAGTGGTGTTTATCTCTAAAGACCCATTTATTGGTTTCGGTGCATCAATTTGTATATCTTGTGTTTTACCTAAAAACAAACTCACACTTTTCTTACTTGTCTTATGATTATTTTTTCTTGCTTCCAAAATGTGGTCTCCATCGGAAAGTCTACCACTCCAGCTGCCTTTACCTTTGTATTCTTCATCAATATATATGTCAGATTGAGCATCTGTGCTAATTGTTACGTTCACATAATTTGCAGACATTTTAATATTTGCATTTATTGTCTCTCCATCAGTTATAGTAAATGTCTCCTCTTTCATTTTGTACATATCCATCATAACTTTGACAGTATGAGAACCGCTTCTCAACTTATCGGTTTTTATAGGTGATATTCCTAAATATTCTTCATCAACAAAGACTTTAGCTCCTTGTTCCGGAGTTGTTGAGATATTCAGATAACCAAAGTTTGGACGTAGCTTTTTATCTATTACAGTTCTTTCATTTAATGTTACAGTTCCACTTTCTGTATGATACATATTACATTTTATCATCCAAGTATGTGTGGAACCGACCGCAAAAAGTTTAGATGTTTCTTTTGTCGAGAGAGGTTGATCATCAATATAAATAACAGCATCATCTTGGTCTGCTTTAATGATAAGATGCGCTTTTTGAGATTGCAATTGTTCTTCTTCAACCACAATCGGCACATACTGCAACACCATTTCGTATGTACAAAAATCGCATAGTTTCTCAGGAAGGTAATATTTATAGGTTCCGTAATCTGGGTGCATTATATTAACAAAGGTGGCGTTTTCTGCAGAGATGTATATCCACATCTGACCGGTCTTTGGTGTTTTGGTTATTTGCGTTGCAAGGTTACCGCTGAACTTCAAGCGTAATCTTTCTTGCTCCGGTATGTTCTCCGTCGATATCTTTATCAATGCCATAGGAAGGTCGTTTCCGTCTAAATGGTCGTATTTGTCATTCATTATGGCATTAGGAATTTGCTTGAAAGAACCTTCTTTCACTTGCATCTGTGCAAAGGTATTCAATGAAATAAAGGTCAATAATATAAGTAGTAGTTTCTTCATTATCTCTAATTTGATGTAGACAAATATAGATAAAAAGACAATATAAATAATTGTAAATTTTAAAGATTTACTTCCTTTTAATTCTTAACAAACCTTAACATCATTTCTTAATTTTTTACTGCTTTTATGTTAAAAATTGTTAAAAACGAAACATTTCCTTTGCAAACGCTTGACAAAAGGATGATGGTTGTTGTAGTTTTGCAACAACCAAAGTTTATGTCACATGAAAAAAATCATTAATAGCAAAGAGGAAAGTATTTTCCTGGATTCATTAAAGGATATCGTTAAGTCCGCAAGAAAATATGCTTATTCATCTATATGTTTCGCTCAAGTTCAATCTAATTGGTTATTAGGGAAACGTATTGTTGAACAAATACAGAAGGGCAATGACAAAGCTGAATATGGAAAGCATATTTTAAAAATCGCTTCTGAATCTCTTACGGAAGAATTTGGTAAGGGTTATGATGAAAGTAATCTTAGATATATGAGATTATTTTATAAAACTTTTCCAATTTGTGACGCACTGCGTCACGAATTGAGTTGGACGCATTATCGTCGTTTATTAAGTGTTGAGAACCAAGAAGCTCGTATCTGGTATATGAACGAAGCCGCTAATTCTGTCTGGTCAACACGACAATTGGACAGACAAATCTCTACTTTATATTACGATCGTTTGTTAGGCAGTCATGACAAGAAAATTGTAACTGATGAAGCGGAAGAAAAACTACAGAAGATAATTCCTGAA
>JAFZDU010000055.1 GCA_017561025.1 Bacteroidales bacterium
GGCGCTATCCAACACTTAGCAGGTATGGAAGAATCAGGTTACATCATCGCTATCAACAAAGACAAGTACGCACCAATCTTCAGCGCTGCTGACTTAGGTATCGTTGGTGACCTTCACAAGATCGTTCCAATGTTGAATGAAAGAATCAAGAAGGAAATTGAAAAATAATGCATAATTCATAATGCACAATGCATAATTAAGAGAGCTGTCATGAAAAATGGCGGCTCTTTTTTTGTTGTTAAATCTTATTGATACGTGTCAAAATACTTTGATGTGTCTCGAATATTTTAATATATTTGCATATGATATATCTTTGATGCAAAGATGGTTTTGCTCAATAAATGAATATAATAAGTACTATTTGAATTACAATGGCTAAGAAAATAAAAGAAGAAGTGCTGAATCTTGAAAATATACTTTTCAAGTGCAGAGATATACTTAGACAAGCAAAGAACTCTGGTTCGTTCTTCGAAAAGCGTGATATGATGTTGACACTTGTATTTCTACGTTTTATGGGTGAGAAATATGAGAATGGTGTGGCTGTGCTTCGAGAACGACTCATTAAGGAAGATTTAGACCCTGATAATGAAGAAATCATAAAAGCTTTCTTTGATGATGCTACGTTTGCCGATGGCACTTTTGATTTGCCTATAGAGGCACGTTGGTCAACTATTATCAATACTGCAGCACCACAGCTGAATGTGGCTCTTGATACAGCATTGAGAAGTATTGGCGAAACCAATCCGACATTGAAAGGATGTTTTGTTGAGGGTACATTTACTCAACGAAACCTTGGTGCCAACGATATGAAGAAGATTATCGACGAGGTGAACAAGATTAGCCATAAGACCTTTGGTGAAGAGAAAGACTTGATAGGTCGTGTATATGAATATTTTCTGAAAGAATTTGCAGTTAATGCCACTAAGGAAGAGGGTGAATTTTATACTCCTCACGACGTGGTACAGCTCATTGCAACAGTCATTGAGCCATTTGATGGTACACTCTACGACCCTTGTTGTGGTTCAGGTGGTATGTTCATACAGAGCACTGATCTTGTGAAGTCAAAGCAGGGTGACATTAGTTGTATTAATGTATATGGTCAGGAAAAGGAATCTGCGACTTATCGTTTGGCAAAGATGAATCTTGCTTTGCGAGGCATTAGTCATAATCTTGGTTTAGAGAGTGATTCTACTTTTACTAATGATTTACACAAAGGAATATATTTCGATTACATTATGGCCAATCCTCCTTTCAACTTGAAGGGTTGGTATAATGAAAATCTGAAAAAGGATTCACGATGGACTGATTACGTTACACCTCCGGAGAGCAATGCCAACTATGCATGGATTCTCCACATGCTTTCACACTTGAAACCTCTTTCCGGTGTTGCAGGATTCTTGCTGGCTAATGGTGCTCTTGGAGATACTGATGCACTTGAAATTCGCAAAAAGTTAATAGAGAATGACAAGGTGGAAGCTATCATTATTCTGCCAAGAGAGTTGTTTATCACGACAGACATCAGTGTCACCTTTTGGATTCTGAATCAAAACAAGAAAGGCGGAATGTATCATGGTCGTCAGCTCAGAAACAGAGAAAACGAAATTCTTTTTATGGATTTGCGTCAGTGGACAGAGAATCCTGTAAAAGGGGAACAGAAGAAAAAAGTACAACTTATCACAGCGCAGATTCAGCGAGTTACTGACATCTACCATGAGTGGCAATCAGAAGGTATTGATGGAATGAACTTTGCTGTACCTGAACTATATCGAAGCGTGGGCATTGATGAGATTAAACAAAATAACTGGACTCTGGTACCAAGCAAGTACATTGAGTTTATTGACCACGATTTGGAGATAGACTATCCTAAAGAAATGTCTCGCATACAGCAGGAAATGAAAGTGTTGATGCGGAGAGAAAAAGAATCACAAAAGATGCTTGAAGAGGCATTTAAGAGTATAGGGTATGGATTGGAATAGGAAGGAGTGTTTATGAAAGAAAATAAAAATACAGAAATGCCATCGTTTGTATATCGAGACGGTATGAATGCCGACAAAGAATATGTAGAATGGTTGTCTGACTTAAAACGACGCTACAAACAAAGTCAGTTGAGGACTGCCGTCAAGGCGAATAGTGAGGTTCTTGAGTATTATTGGAACCTTGGGCGCGATATTGTAGCCAAGGAAGCAGAGAGCAAATGGGGTAGCGGATTCTTTAATCAGTTAAGCCTTGATATGAGGACGATGTTTCCTGACGAAAAAGGCTTTTCTTCGGCGAATTTACGCTATATGAAGCGTTGGTATGAGTTTTATTATCAAAGGATTTTAAATCTTCAACAACCTGTTGAAGAAATTGAAAAGGTAAATCTTCAACAACCTGTTGAAGATTTGAAGATGCCAGATACTTTTGGTTTTATCCCTTGGGGACATCATATCTATATTTTCACTAAGAGTCAATCGCTTGACGAAGCACTTTTTTATATTAACAAGGTTACTACAGAGGGTTGGAGCCGTACTCTTTTGGAACATCATGTGACAGCTCACCTCTTCCAATCACAAGGTTCAGCTATTACCAATTTCGAAGCAACGCTACCTTCTACTCAAGTAGAAGAAGCAACGCAAATATTGAAGAAGGAATATGACCTAAGTTTCATAACGGTTGAGGAAGTAAAAAAAGAAAAAGATTTGGAAAATGCTTTGGCTAAGAACGTGACAGAATTCCTGTTGGAACTTGGTCAAGGTTTTGCTTATATTGGTCGTCAAAAAGAATTGCGCATAGATGAAGAGACTGTTTTCTTTCCTGACTTGCTATTTTATCATATTCCACAACGTCGCTACGTCATTGTAGAGTTGAAAGCAGTTAAGTTTATGCCTGAATTTGCCGGCAAACTCAATTTCTATGTTACGGCAGCAGATAAGTTGCTTCGTGGTGAAGATGATAATCCCTCTGTTGGGTTGTTGATTTGCAAGACTGCCAAGAAAACCATAGTTGAATGGTCTTTGCAAGATATTCAAAAGCCTTTGGGCGTTGCTTCTTATCAGTTGCAAGAAGTGGTTGAACGTACTATTGCAGAATTGGAAAACATGAAAAAGCGTGAAAATGAAGAAATATAAATTGGGAGATTATATAGAACGTTCTACGGCTAATAATCGTACTTTGAAATACAAGGAAGATTTGATAGTCGGAGTTACAAGTGATGGTGTTTTTTCTACTCCAAAAGGAAATGTAAATGGCGTAGATTTAACTCCATATAAAATTGTAAACAACGGTGATTTTGTTTATAATCCATCTCGATTTGACCTTGGTTCCATTGCTTATAGAACGGAAGGTTTGTGTATAGTTTCACATCTGTATCAAATATTTCATTTGAACGACAAAGGAAAAGAAAAAATAGATCCTATTTGGTTGTTTATTTATTTACGTCGTAAAGAATTTAGAAGAGAAGTGACATTTAGGAATTTTGGTAGCCAGAGACCAGAGTTTAATTTCAATGATTTAAGTGAAATAGAATTGCCTCTTCCTACTATCGATAAACAGCGTAAATACGTTGATATTTATTTAGCTCTTCAAAATAATCTTGCTGTCTATCAAAGCAAGGTTGATGAATTGAAACTTGTCTGTGATGGGTATATTGAGGAGTTGAGAAGGAAGATTCCTTGTGAAAGAATTGGTGAGTATATTGTTGAGTCAAATATAAAGAATAGTGATAACAAAATTAAAGAAGTAAGGAGTGTTTCTGTTACGAAAGAGTTTAAACATACAAATGCCAAAGTCAACAAGAATGAACTAAGTAGTTATCTTGTTGTAAATCCAAAGGAAATAGCCTTTGTTCAAACAACTGGTAATGAAAAAGTCTTAGCGTTTGCGTATAATGATTATGATTATCCTGTTGTAGTTTCTTCTGTTGACAAAGTGTTTGGTTCAAAAAATGAAAGTATTCTTGACTTACAGTATCTTGCATTATTTCTAAGTCGTAAGGAGTTCGATCGCTATGCTCGTTTCAATTCGTGGGGAAGTGCAAGAGAGGTATTCACAATGGATGATATGAATGATGTAGAAATTCCTATTCCAAATATTAAGGTACAACAGGAAATAGTCAATATACATAAATGCTATATCGAACGTCAACGCATTGCCGACGCTCTCAAAGAGCAAATCAATAATATATATCCAGTGTTGATAAGGGGAAGTTTGATAGAATAATAATGGAGGATTGATAATGATATATATAAAATCATTGCATATAGAAAACTATAAATGTTATGAGAATATAGATATTGAATTCAATAATTCAATAAATATTATTGCGGGGAATAATGAAGCTGGTAAAAGTACGATATTGGAAGCTATAAATCTCTGTTTGTCAGGCTTAATAAACGGAAGATATATTAAGAATGAGCTGAACGAATGCTTCTTCAATAAGGTGGCAGTAGAAAGTTACCGGCAAAATACAAATGCAGTTCCACCATTCATTTTGATAGAGGTTTATCTTGACTCAACTGATTCTAATGAGTCAAACAAGGTTTATGCAAACCTAAAAGGATCTCGTAATTCAAAAAAACAAGATACCTATGGCATCAAATTGAAAATAATGTTTGATGAGAATTACAACGATGAATATGCTGCTTTCAAGAAAATTAATGGGAATAAAAATGTTCCGATTGAGTATTATCGTATTGAATGGAAAAGTTTTGCAGATCAAGACATCACCTCACGTTCAATTCCAATAAAACCTAACATAATTGATTCGTCAGGAGCAAAATATAAAAATGGTAGTGATTATTACATTTCTAAAATCATAAGCAATAGATTAGATAAATTTGAGCAAATTGCTCTTATGCAAGCCTTTAGGGATCTTAAAGAGACTTTTAAAACGGGAGATAATTTAACTACAATAAATGAAAAAATCTCAAAAGATTCGGCAATATCAGGAAAAAATGTTTCCGTATCTGTAAATACAACAGAAATGAATGCATGGGAAAATATTCTCATGACTTATTTTGATGAAATTCCGTTTACACAGATTGGAAAAGGAGAACAGAGTATTATAAAAACTAATCTTGCTTTATCCAATATTCGAGCAGATTTTAATAATGTTGTATTAATAGAAGAGCCAGAGAATCATCTTTCTCATACGAATTTAAATTCTCTTTTAAAGTCTATTGAAGAAAGTAATAAGGATAAGCAAATTATTATCACTACACACAGTAGCTTTGTTGCCAACAAATTAGGACTTAGCAACTTAATTTTTTTGAATAAACGAAAGTCTTATTATTTTAAGTCGGTTGACGAAGGTACACAAATGTACTTTAGAAAATTAGCCGGGTTTGAAACATTGCGCTTAATCCTTTCTGACAGAGCAATATTGGTTGAGGGTCCATCGGATGAACTTATTATTCAAAAAGCTTACATGAAAAAGCATAATGGGCACTTGCCTATTCAAGATAACATTGACGTTATTTCTGTAAAAGGTGTTCAAGCAAAAAGATTTTTAACTTTAGTGGGTGATTTACCAATAAGAATTGCAGTCGTAACAGACAACGATGGCGATTATGATAATAATATAACTACTCGATATAAAGGCTTTACAGAAAAAGACAATATTGAAATTTTCTCAAATAAAGATAATAACCAACATACACTTGAGCCTAGTTTTGTCGCATGCAATGATGAAGAGAAGTTAAAGAAGTTTCTCAATTACAATGGGGAAAAGACCATTTCCGATTATATGCAAACATGCAAGTCTGAATGGTCTTATAGGGTATTTTCTGAAGAGAATGACTTTTCTTTTCCTCAGTATATAAACGAAAGCATAGATTGGATTGTACAATGAGTAATTGGGTATATATAGCTGCTGCAGGTTCTGGTAAAACCACGACTTTGGTAAGGAAAGCTTGTGCTTTACCTTTATCTGAGTATGTCCTTATTTTAACTTATACGGATTCAAATGAAAAAGAAATAAGAAATAAGTTCTATCAAGAGAAAGGATATATTCCTCAAAATGTTGTTATCCAATCATGGTTTTCTTTTTTAGTCCAGCACTTAATAAAACCTTATCAGAATTATCTTACTGATGACAATTTTGTTATAAAGGGACTAGCTATGGTACAAAGTACAGGCAAAAAAAGTAAGAAAGCGTATAGAATTCCAAAAGCAAAATGGGAAAAGTATTATTTCACCCAACATCAAAAAGCGTTAACAGAAAAGCTTAGTGAATTGGCTTATGATTGCAATGAAAAATCAAAAGGAAAACCTATCCAAAGACTTTGTGATATATTTGAAAATATTTATATAGATGAAGTCCAGGATTTGGCTGGTTACGACTTGGAGTTGATTAAGTTGTTTTTTCTATCAAAAAGCAATATTATTATCGCCGGAGACCCACGACAAACCATATATCTTACAAACCATAACGGAAATAAAAACAAGAGTTTTCGTAATGGGAAAATAGTCGATTATTTATCAGTACAAAAAGAATTAAAAGGTAAATATCAAGTTGACACAGATACATTGAACAACTCATGGAGATGTTGTTCTGAAATTTGTGAATATGCTTCAAAAATTACCCCGACATTCAATAATACCATATCACGGAGTAATTATCAAGATAAGCTATGTGGTGTTTATCTTGTTGCAGAAAGTGAAAAAGAACATTTTTTAAATAAGAATAAAGGTAGTATTCAATTAAGACATAGTGTTGCAACAAAGGGCATTGATCCTAATTTTTCGGTCATAAATTTTGGAGAGTCTAAGGGATTAACTTTTGACTCTGTATTAATTTATCCAACTCAACCTATGATAAAATGGATTGAAAACCACAATAATAACTTAGAAGAAACTTCTAAATATAAATTTTATGTAGCAGTAACGCGAGCACGTTTTTTAGTTGGAATTGTATGGCCAAAGGAAACATGTTCCGCTACAGATATAAACTTTTGGAATCCATCAATGTAAAACTGATATTTAAATAATTAAGACGATGGCAAAATTAAAGAACATCAACGGTCACTTTGTAGAAAGCGACTATGAAAACGCTCTCATTACTTTCCTTGAAAGAGAAGGATGGCAATATCTGTTTGGTGACTCCATATCAAGAGCCAACAGAAAGGAAGTGCTTTATATGGATGATTTTTTGCAGTTCCTAAAAGACAATAGTAAGGACGTGAAGGAGGAGGAATTGCAAAGAATAGCAGATAACGTCAGACTAGTGGGTGCGGATTCTGATTTTGCCACATTGCATAAAGTATATAAGTGGATGGTTGATGGTGTATCAGCGGTTGATAAGGACGGAAGACCAACGACAGTAAACTTGATAGATTTTACTTTCTTAGATAATCCTCGGAATGAGAATAAAAATATCTTTCGTGTCGTTAACCAATTCACTGTTGACTATATTAACAATGGTGTAACCCAAAACCGTAGGCCTGACGTATTATTGTATGTAAATGGCATGCCTGTTTGTGTGATAGAATTGAAGAATCCAACCGATGCTAAAGCAACCATCTATGATGCATGGGAACAAATAAATATCCGCTACTGGCGAGACATCCCAGGTTTACTACACTATTGCCCATTAGCTTGCATTAGTGATGGCGTAAAGACACGTTTAGGTACAGTAAGAACTCCTTACGAACACTTCTATGCTTGGCGACGTGTAGAGAATGGAGACAAAGTAAGTACCATGCCTTTTGACGAATTGGAAACAATGGTTAAGGGTGTATATCGACCAAATAGATTTTTGGAAATATTCAGAGATTATGTCTATTTCCAAGACGAAAATTATGATAGTGATGAGAAAGAAATAGTTTGTCGTTACCCACAGTTTTTTGCAACACGTTTGCTAAGAGAAAGCGTTATCAAATCTGTGAAAACAAAGAGCGGAAAAGGCGGTACTTATTTTGGAGCTACTGGTTGCGGAAAGACTTATACAATGGCTTTCCTTGCTCGTCAGCTCTCGATGCGATGTGCTTCAGAAATCGGTTCACCTACAATACTGATGATTGTTGACCGTGAAGATCTTCAAAAACAAGGGGCTAAACTATTTACAAAGAGTACAGAATTTCTTGGATTAGGAGAAGTTTCTGTCGTTCCAAGTAGAAAAATACTACGTGAAGAACTTAGTTTAAGAGATAGTGGTGGTTTCTTTATTTGTACTATTCAAAAATTCTGTGACCGAAAGGATGACCCGATAGGACTTATCAATGAACGTAGCAATATTATCTGCTTCAGTGATGAAGCTCATAGAACGCAAATTGAAGGCTCAAAACGCATTCAATTCAGCGAGGATGCTGATGAGAATATGAAAGCCATGATATCCAAACCTTACGCAAAGGTGCTACGCGAGGCTTTGCCTAATGCAACCTTTGTTGGCTTTACAGGAACACCTATTGCTGAAACTTATCAGACTTTTGGCGACGAGATAGACCGTTATACGATGGATCAAGCTGTGGCAGACAAAATAACAGTACCAATTAAGTACCATCCACGTATTGCCAAAGTATTGCTCAATGCAGAAAAGGCTAAGGAAATTGAAGCATATTATGCTAAATGTGCTGACGAAGGTTCTACCAAAGAGGATATAGCAAAGAGTAAGAAAGCTATGAGCTCATTGGAAGTGATTTTGGGAGATTCTGATCGGTTGGATAAACTTGCTATAGATATACACGACCATTATGTTTCTTCAGTAGCAAATGATCCTGACAGAGTACAGAAAGCTATGATTGTATGCTCTAATCGTAAGATTGCATATGACTTGTTGCTAAAATTCAAGGCTCATTATCCTGAATGGTTCGCAGAGCGTAAGACTCCAGAAGGAGTTGAAGTCTCGTCTGAAGAACTTAAAGAGTTGAAGGAAATGCCAACTATTGCAATGGTGGCCAGTGTAGGAAGCAACGATGAACCGGGCATGTATAACTACCTTGGTGGTGTAAAGAATGACAAACGTTCGGAAGATTTAGACGCTGCTTTCAAACAAGAGCATTCCAATTTCCGTATAGTGATTGTGGTGGATATGTGGATAACAGGCTTCGATGTGGAGTGCCTCACCTATATGTATAATGACAAACCACTACAGAAACATTCACTTATTCAAACCATTAGTCGTGCCAATCGTAAATATGCGGGTAAGGATTATGGCTTAATTGTTGACTATATTGGCATACGCGACCAGATGATGGAAGCCAGAAAGATGTATGGCGGTGATAATTCTGTGGCATTGACAGAAGATGACATCGAACAAGCCACTTTCATATTCCGTGAATATATGGAGATTCTGAAAGTGTTGTTCAAGAACTATGATTTAACACCATTCCTAAAAATCGAAACAGATCCAGCAATGAGATATACATTGTTGGCAAAAGCCGCTGAATATGTATTCTCTTCAAATGAAAGTTTCAACACTGTTAGTAAGGATGGGAAGAAGACAAAGAAAGTTTCTTTCAAAACGTACTTTTTGCAGAATGTGAAAAGAATGCGTAAAGCTTATGACCTTTGTCAGCCATCGGGAGAACTACATGAAGAGGAATCAGCACTGGCACAATGCTTCATGGCTATTGCCGGTATGGTTTATAAAATGAATGGTACTGATGCCCCTGACACTGACACAATGAATAGACGTGTGGCAAAAATGGTGGAAGAGGCCTTGAAGTACAATAATGTTGAGAGCATTCTTGAAGAAGGTGATGAAATGGATATATTCGGGCCAGAGTTTACAGAAAGACTTGAAGATATCAAGATGCCTGCATCAAAGTTGGAAACGCTGATAAAACTCCTCCGCAAACAAATAACAGAATATGGGAAGACGAATCAAGTTGCTTCGAAGAAATTTCAAGAAATGTTAGAGTCTACTATTCAAGAATATCATAACAGACGCAAATTTCTTTCGGAAGAAGAAGCTGGTTCAACTCAAGAGGCTACAGCTGAAAGTATCATTAAAAATGCCACAGAACAAGCTTTGAACATTCTTAAAGGTATGCAAGCAGATCGAGAAAGTTTCCGCAAATTAGGACTTACCTTTGAAGAAAAGGCTTTTTATGACATTCTGATTCATCTGAGAGATAAGAACAATTTTGTTTATGGTGAAGATAGAGAAATAGATGGAATTGTTGTTAACGAGAAGTGCAAGAGTTTAGCTTGTAAAATTCGTGAAATCATTGATACGAAATCGTCTTTTGCCGATTGGCTTAATAACCAACGAGTGCGAGACCAATTAAAACAGGATATCAAGATTTGTCTTGTCAAGAACGGATATCCTCCACAGTACACTCCTGAAGTTTTTCGCGAAGTAATGGAACAGGTAGAGAACTTCAAGGAAAATGAGCCGATAGATTATAAACCTTCAGCTAAAGTAATTCCATATGCACAGTTTGAAGAGGGTGAAGGGATAATGATTGTAGCAGAAGATACTTGTAGTTCAATTGCTAACAAACTTAGCCAAACATAATTCTATTATTGTAGTAATCTTTAGTCTTGTGAGGAAGCACTGCCTCGAAGCAAGCTATAACCACAGTCGTACCATCTTCGTACCAAGTTTGTATCACGTTCGAAGTAGGATAGGAGAGAGAAAAGTTGATTTATAGAAAATGCCTAAAAATAATATCGGATTCAACTATATATTTTAAAAAAACATTCTCTTTGCAAAAGAAATTGATAACCGACGAAAGACTGATAGAGCGAAGTAGTCGGTTATCGATTTTTATTTTATGACAATATATTCCTTTTGTCAAGCGTTTGCAAATGAGATGTTTCGTTTTTTAAAATTTTTTAACTTGATGTTAACAAAAGTAGGGAAGAAGTATCAAGATTTTTAAGAGAATAAAAAGTTGTGTGCTATACGATAAGGTCTCGCAGACTTTCTCTTATGGTCTTGTCGGTGCCTAGAATGTTTTGTATTTTTTTCAGTCTGTTATAAATGATGTTATAGCTCTTTCCTGTGACGGCAGAGATATGTTTCTCGTCCATGCCGATAAGTTCGAGACAGAAATATAATATGTCGTCGTATTTCAAGCCTTCATGATCACTTACGATTCTGCTTAAAGCATTGTCAAATGTCTTGTTGAACAAGTCGATAAGTTCTTTCTTTTCACTTTCACTTAATATCAGATCTGGATATTGCATGTTGGTCTTTATCGAGTTGTCATGGCTGATGTCTACTAATCGTTTGCACATGCTTGATTCAATCAGCTTCTTTAATTTCATGTCAAAAGGTGCATGAGTGAGATATTTCTTTGTCTTGATATCATGTAACTCACTTTCAAGATATTTGATTTTTTGTTTGATATGTTTGTTCTCGGATGATTTCTTGTCTATCTTTTCCTGTAAAGAATTGATATAAAATTTCTTTTCATTTATTTCATTATTGTATTTGTTGTTTTTCAATTTAAGCAGAAACATGCCAAGTACGAAAAACAATATAGTAGACAATAATATAATTGCTAGACATACCATTATTCTATTGTATAGATAATTGTTATGTCTCTCAATCTTATATTGTTCGTACATTGAAGTTATCTCTGTCTTTATTTTGGACAGCATAAGTTCGTTGTTCGTTTCTTTATTGAGAATAGGAGCGTATTTGGCTAGCAATTCATTATTATTGGTTTTTAATGCTATCTCTACTATATGATTTGCAGCATCAATTTTTGAGAATTTATTGTCAGGGAAATAATGTTCATAATAGTAAATGGCAGAATCTAGAATGCCGAGGTCGTAGTATATGTCGCCGAGAACTCCAGCCACTTCCATTCTTTGAGAGCCTGCCTTCAATGAGTTAAATTGTTTTAACATTATATCGAATGGTTCGTCGTGATATCCTAAGTTATACATGATAGTCGAGCTTATTCTGACTACTTCATTTTTTATCAATGAGTCCTCGTAACACTCAGTCGCTATTGAGTCGGCAACGGAAAGATGTCTCAGCGCAATCTGGTAATCGTGATTCTGTGCATACATGATGGCGATGATGATATTGTTTCTTGCCATTGCCATATAGTTCTTTTCATTGTTGAACAGAATATTGGCGTTGTTAAGACATTCAATGGCAGGCGAGTATGCGTCGAGCCAGTATAATATGTCGCTTATTCTCACAAAAGTCAAGGCCTTGAAATGGTTGATGTCATCATTCTTTCCGTTGAAGATATTGATGTTTTCTATAAGATTGAGCGATTCCAGATAATTGCTGAAGGCTTCTTTATATTGCTCCGTTTCTTCTTTGCATACGCCTTTGTAGTAGTGAGCTCTAGCATTCTGAAAAAGTATTTCGTTGTTCTTCGGATATAATTTTGTAAGGCTGTCGAAGTATAAGACAGCTTCGTTAACGAACCTTTCATTTACAGCAATTAAATCTGATTTATATCTTGCCTCAGCTAATAGTATATGGTATTCATAGAATTCCGCTTCTGAGAAATTGTTTATTTCAGGAGAGTTTTCCAATTCTTCAAGTCGTTCCAATGCTGTTTCAGGGTCATCGTTTATCATTTGTGTGATGCCTTTTAGGTTGGCATAATGGTAAGGAGTCTCACTTTCTGTATATAGATTGAACCTTGAACATGAGATGGAAAATACGAACAATGTGACAAGTGCCGTCAGTATAAAAAGTAGAGATTTTTTCATTGCGGAAAATTTTATAGGCAAATGTATAAAAAACTACGATTGGAATTGTTAAAATTCAATTATTTGATTCCTCTTAAATCCTTATACAATTGAACGGCATATAAATCCGTCATGTTGGAGATGTAGTCTATAGCCACCTGAATGCGAGAATACAAGTCATCGCCATTGTTCTTGAACTGGTCTGGAATCAATGACAGCAGCTTCTTGTTGTATGTCTTGTCGGGATTAACCACAGCTTGAACGAATTCGTCTGTCAGTTCTCCTATTACGTTGAAACCCGTCAGTTCCACTTTCATCACAGATGTGTGCTTGTAAATGTTTTCTGATGAAAACCTACGGCATTTCTCTAGAGCGTTCTTTTCGAATTCAGGCAGATGCGACACCAGGCTTTTTTCGAAATCTCCATTCATTATGGTATCGTAGTTGTCTAAGAATACCTTAGATACGCAGTCGACGAGTTTATTGATGGCGGTAGCTCTTAGGAATGCTATCCTTTCATTGTTGTCGGTTACAGTCTCGTATACGTTGTCTTTTCTGTCGTGAAACCATTTTTCATCTTCCTTGAAGAAGGAGCTGAGGTAGAAGTCGGCTTGTTCTGTCGATACAATTCCTCTTTTTTGAGCATCTTCCATGTCGAGGATGAGATAGCATATATCGTCGGCAGCTTCCATGATGTAAGACAGAGGATGACGGGCATAAATCAAAGCCTTTTCGTCTATGCATTTTATGCCGCAGCCTTCCATGACTTTTTTGAATGTATCTGTTTCGGAATAGAACACATTGTATTTCTTTCTTCCGTTTTTGTTGAAAGAAGGGTAGGGGTATTTTATCAATGTGGCTAGAGTGGCGTAAGTCAGCGACATGCCTCCTGGTCGTCTGCCTTTGAACTGATGTGTCAGCTGTCGGAATGCGTTGGCGTTGCCTTCAAAAGAAACGAAATCTGACCATTGATAATCTGGAATGTCTTTTTCCAGGTCTTTTCCGGGTCCTTCCTTGAAATAGCTGCTTATAGTCTCTTCACCAGAGTGCCCGAATGGAGGGTTGCCAAGGTCGTGGGCAAGGCATGCTGCCGATACAATGGTGTCGATGTCGTATATCTCGTTGATGAAATCATTGCCGAATTTGCTGATGAGGTTCTTGGATACTATCCTTGCTATAGAGCGTCCTACACTTGCTACTTCAAGGCTATGTGTCAGACGGTTATGGACCATGATGCTTCCCGGGAGAGGGAATACCTGAGTCTTGTTCTGGAGGCGTCTGAATATATTAGAGAAGATGATTCTGTCGTAGTCGCGCTGAAAGGCATTACGGATATCGGAGTTCTTGTATTCTCTGAATTCTCTCTCAGCCGACAGCAATGATTTCCATTCCATAACGATTATTTTTGTGTTGTTGTTCTTGCGTAAGGTGTCAGGTCTTGTGTTGCGAACTGTCCGCTCTTATATTTGAAGTAGCCTGAAATTCCTATCATGGCTGCGTTGTCGGTGCTGAACTTGAATTTAGGGATGAAGACCTCCCAACCGTAGCGTTTGCCGTTTTCGTGCATCGCTTTTTGTAATCCAGAGTTGGCAGAAACGCCGCCTGCAATAGCAACTTGTTTGATGCCTGTTTCTTTTGTTGCTTTTACCAGTTTTTTCATCAAAGTCTCGATGATTTCCTTTTGAATAGAAGCGCACAAGTCGGCTTTGTTCTTTTCTACGAAGTCAGGGTCTTCTTTAAGCCTGTCTCGCAAGAAATAGAGGAAGCTGGTCTTCAGTCCGCTGAAACTGTAGTTGAGACCTGGTATGTTGGCTTTGCTGAAGGAGAAAGCCTCGGGATTGCCTTCTTTGGCGAGGCGGTCGATGATAGGTCCTCCAGGATATGGAAGTCCCATGATTTTCGCTATTTTGTCAAAAGCCTCGCCTGCAGCGTCGTCGATTGTCTTTCCGATAATCTCCAGGTCGAAATAGTCGTTGACCTTGATTATCTGGGTGTGACCTCCCGATACTGCCAGACATAAGAATGGGAATTCAGGCACTTTGGTGACTTCGCCTTCCTCTTGTGCAAACAATGCCATGATATGTCCGTTTGTGTGATTTACTTCTATGAGAGGAATGTCCATAGAAAGAGCGAAAGCCTTTGAAAATGATGTTCCTACCAAAAGTGAGCCCAAAAGTCCAGGACCACGTGTAAAAGCTATTGCACTTAATTGATTTTTTGTTATATTTGCGTTCTTTAAAGCAGCATCAACGACAGGTATGATATTCTGCTGATGAGCGCGTGATGCTAACTCAGGAATTACGCCGCCGTATTGTCGGTGAACATCTTGGTTAGCAATGACGTTAGATAAAACAGTCGTACCTCTGAGCACTGCTGCTGAGGTGTCGTCACATGACGATTCGATAGCTAATATATATTCGTTCATAATCATAAATAGAAAGGACAAAAATACGAAGAAAACCATTATACATAGCATTTTAATTATCATTACGATAATTTTTGCTCTGTTAGCGAGTATATACGCCGTTATCCTCGACGTAAATATCCAGAGTATGCTCGCTCGTACAGCCGCTGGCGTTCTTTCCAATAAGTTCGACACTGAAGTAAAAATCAAGACTTTCTACATAAAACAGAACTTCGGCATACATGCTGAAGAGGTGCAGATCAATGATAAAAAACACTATCCTATGCTTTATGTGGGAAAACTGGATGTTAGACTTTCATTACGTGACATCGCCAAGGAACTTAGAGTAAAGAAGATCAATATTGATGACGTGCTTATCAATCTCGTCAAATATGAAGACGAATATGTGATGAACATATCGGAATTGTTCGCATCAAACAACAGAGAAGAAAAAGAACGCAAGGAGGATAAAAAACCTATATATCTCGATGAACTCAACCTGAGCAGGGGACATTTCGTGTTGTGGAATCAGAATAAAGACAATCCTGATAGGCCCTGTATCGACTACGCTCACCTCGACATCGACAGCATATATATGTCGATATCAAAGCTTTCATATAAAGGCGATACTGTACAGGGTTATATCAACAATCTCAGAGGTGAAGATAAATCTGGATTCACTATCAACAAATTGAGCACAAAATCTAAGTTCTTGGTGACACCTCATGGGTTTGACCTTAAGGAACTGCATCTCTCAAGTCATGCTACATCAGTGAATATGGACCTGCAGTTTTTATATAATGGATATGGAAACTTCCGTAAGTTCGTAGATTCAGTCATGATTATATCTAACATACGTCCTTCGCAACTTACACTCAGCGACCTTTGCTATTTCTCCCCTACAATGGGAAGAATGACCGATACTCTGCAGATAAAAGGTCTTGTCACAGGTTTCGTCAGGGATTTCACTGCAGAAGATTTCAGTTTTTCATATAAAGACAGCACCAATTTTATTGGCACGATAAAGATGAAGGGATTGCCTAATTTCTTCGAGACTCATATCGTCGGCAATGTAGAGAGAATGAACTTCACATACCAGGATATTTCAGAATTTGCCATTCCTACACCATCAGGAAGAATACCTTTGCCTGAAATGCTCAAGGCAATCAGCAACGCTAAAATGTCAGGCTATTTCTATGGCTTCCACAACAACTTCAACACTAAGTTTAACCTACATACAAATCTGGGTAATATCTATTTCGACGGAGCTCTTAACAATGATGTTCTCATAGTTCCTAAACCATATTATTTCTATAATCTTCATGCCAATAATCTTAATCTTAAAGAAATACTTGGACTTAAGGAAGATCTTATGCTCACATTTGAATCTAATATGTCTGGCGAAGGTATGAACAAGAAAGAAGCTAACCTGCAGGTCTCATTCGATGTTGAGAAGCTGAAATTCATGCAGAATGAATTCAAGGATTTCAGTGTGATCGGTGATTTCAAAAACCAAAGCCTTGCAATCTCGACTGACGTCATTTCAGATTTGATGAAGCTTAACCTTGATGCTTTGCTCGATATCTCACAATCAGCACCATCGATGGATATCGTCATGAATGTAGAAAACGCAAACCTATATAAGCTTAAGCTTTCTGATAAAGACAAGGCAATGCGTCTCTCTACAAATCTCGTGGCTAATGTCAGAGGAAATGATATCGACAAGACTTATGGAGATATTTCATTGTATAACACTACATATCGTGACAGTAGAGGCGATTATCATATGGACAGCTTGAACGTCACGTTGATAAAAAATCATTTTGATTCCAAGGATATCAGTCTAAGCTGCGACTTTTTCGATATGGATATCAATGGGATATTTAATTTCAGAAACATAGGAAATACATTCAAAAACTATGTCCTGAATTATTTCCATATAAACAAATGGGGAAATAAGGGCGTAAGGCTGCAAGACGAGAAACAGGAATTCTATGTTAATATGAATTTCAAAAACACTGAGACTTTGTCGCGTCTGCTTATGCCTAACCTCAAGGTAAGCGACAACACTAACTTCACTGCAACATTCACCTCTGGAAACTATCAGCTATACTCCACATTGGAATCTGATACTATAATTTTCAATAACATTGTTTTCAAAGACTTACATGTCAAGAATAAGACAGTACGTAAGAAGACAACGGTAAATGTCAATCTCAGTGAACTCGTCTTTAAAGAATCTGATGAGAAAAATCCTATCAAGCTCGGACTTGATAATATTGCTCTTCTGTTGGATGCGCATAACGACAGTCTCTTCTTCGATTTGGTATGGGACGATGATTCTGAATTGGACGTCAACAAAGGTGTACTCGGTGCGACATTCCTTCCATACAAGGATCATGGAGGCAGACTGCATGTCCGTTCTTCTGACGTGATAATCAACGACAGCTTGTGGAATATCTCTCCTACATGTTACATAGACTTCAAGAAAGACAAAATAACCTTTGAAGAATTCGACATCTTCTCCAAGACACAGTCTGTCAATGTTAAAGGAAGATTCCCTAAGACCAGCAGCGATACTCTGTATTTAAGATTCAAGGATCTTAATATTTCAGACTTCGACTTGTTGACAGCTGGAAAAGGAATCGACGTAGACGGCATAATAAATGGTGACCTGCAGTTGTCAGGCTTGTCGGACAAGTTTACCTTCCTCTCAAATATTGACATAGAAGATATTGGACTTAACCACCATCTTATCGGCGATGCCTTCCTGGATGCTAGCTGGAATCCGCAGGATACATCTATATTCATCGATACTGAAATAATCAGAGAAGGCTCAACGGAAAGAATAATGTCATTTATTGGTAATTACTACACCTCGCGCGAGAATGACAACATCGACTTCAGCCTCGACTTGAATGGCGTCGACATTTCTTTCGTCAACTCATTTACAAAAGGAACATTAAGTTCTTTGAAAGGATATATCAACGGTGATATCCTTCTTACCGGTTCATTGAAGAATATGGTGCTCACCGGTGAGGCTGATCTGTATGACGGTGGATGCAAGATTGACTATCTAAACACCTACTATAACGTCAATCCGAAGAACTATAGACATAATGAAGTGAAGCCATATATTAAATTCTCGGAAAACAGAATCGACTTTGACGATATCGTCCTCGTTGACACATTGAACAACTATGCGGTAGCACATGGTGTGATAACTCATGACTATCTGAGAAACTTCAGCTTTGATGTTGATGCTACACTCGACAATTTCCTTGCTATGAATATGCTTCAGGAAGATGGTTCTACTTTCTATGGAACAGCCGTTGCTAGCGGCGACATGAAGATTAACGGACCATTGGAAGATATTGTCATGGATATCAATGCAGTGTCAATGCCTGGTACTGTCATTGATATTTTATTGACAAGCACTAGCTCCATAAATGACAACTTCATCATCTTCGTGCAAAAGAACACGGAACAAGATACAGTGAAGACAGTGCTGCCTGTGAAGAATAAAGACAAGAAATTCACTTTTAACCTCAATGCCGATGTTTCTCAGACGGCAAAGGTCAATATTCACCTGCCTTCCAATATGGGAAATATCAGCGCTAACGGCGTAGGAAATATCAGACTCGGAGTGGCTTCTAACCAGTTGTCATTATATGGCGACTATCTCATCAACCAGGGAATATTCAACTTCAACTTCCAGAATCTGGTAAGACGTAACTTCGACATCAGACAAGGCGGTACCATCACATGGACAGGAAAGGCTGGTGAAGCTGATATTAACATAACAGGCAGTTACAGAACCAAATCATCAATATCAACATTAGGTGTTGAAATAGACTCCACTTCATTGGTTAACAATGTCAACGTCGACTGTATATTGCATCTGCAGGAAAAACTAAACAACCCAGCTATCACATTCGGCTTGGACTTGCCCAACGCCACCGACGATATCAAGAACACTGTGTTCTCTATTATAGATACTACAAACCAGGCAGTTATGTCGCAGCAGATAATCTCATTGCTGGTGCTAGGTTCATTCTCGTATGCCAACACAAGCCTTTATAGCATCGGTGCATCTAACTACTATAATGTGCTTACAAGTTCTTTGAGCAGCTGGCTGTCTCAGATCAGCAAGGACTTCGACATAGGTGTGCGTTATACTCCTGAAGACAACCTTACCTCAGAGGAATTGGAAGTGGCTCTTTCCACACAGATATTTGATGACAAACTTTCTATTGAGGCGAATCTTGGTATGTATACGGGTTCGCGTAATGATGTGGCAGGTGGGGCAAGTAGTATTGTAGGTGACCTCGATATGACGTACAAGATTACCAACAGGTTGAGTATGAAGTTTTACAACCATTCTAATCTTAATAGTAACTATTATTCATACTCTTACGAGACATATTCCGATTATACTCAAGGTCTGGGTCTCTCATATTCGCAGAGCTTCGATAACATAAGGGAGATTTTCGCAAGGAAAAATAGAAACAGGAAAAATAAAAACAACAGAAAATGAAGGAAGAGAAGAAATTCAATCTGTACAGAGCGTCTGCGGGAACAGGCAAAACATATACTCTCGTAAGAGAGTTCCTTGCATTATGCCTCTCTTCACCAAATCTCATATATAGCAATATCTTGGCTGTCACATTTACCAATAAAGCAGCCAACGAGATGAAGGCCAAAATTCTTGATAATCTTAAAGGAATAATGACTGGCGCTGGAAAATACAAGAGCATGAAAGAGGCTCTTATGGCCAAAACAGGACTTGAAGAAAAAGAACTTATTGACAGGTCTGCAAGTCTATATAACGTCATCATCCATAATTATTCCGATTTGAATGTGTCAACTATCGACAGCTTCGTGCAGCAGATATCCAGGACTTTCGCCAGAGAGCTGCAGCTGCCTAGCCAGTATAGAATCTCACTTGATGACGACGACTTTATCGATGAGATAATCCAATGTGTCGACAAAGAGATAGGACCGCATAACGAAGAGCTGACTGCCATATTGAAGGAATACATAGAATATAACCTCAAAGAAGAATATGGATGGAGACTTGATCGTCCTATCAAGGATTTTATAGAGAAGCTTCTTAAAGAAAGCGCATATAAAAAAGGTGAGAGCTTTAATATAAAAGCCCTTAACAACACGGAATGTCATGAGGTAATAAAGTCAATAGACGATAAGATAGAAGAATATAAAAAAAAGATGAAAGAAAGCATTCGGGAATTCTATGATGCAAAATTAGAGAAGTATTGCCTGAAAGCTGTGTATTCTTTTATCGAGAAACTCGAGAATAATGTATTTGTAGATCCAAAATCACTGATGACAGATACCATCAAACAAATAATTGAAGGTGATAAGCTGTGGTATAAAGGCAAAAAAGAACCTTCAACAGATTTTGATGTCAAAGAGTTTGTCATAAAGCTTTATAAATTCCATAGTGATCTTTATCTCCTCAATATGATGAAAAAGAACCTGTATCTCTTTGTTATGAGAGGTGCTTTGTTCCAGATAATAAACCAGCATATTGAGGATACGAACAAGGTGCATATATCAGAATTCAACAAGAGAATATCTGATATCATAGCCGATTGTTCTGTTCCGTTTATATACGAGAGAATCGGCGCTAAATTCGCTCATTTCTTCATTGACGAGTTTCAGGACACTTCTATATTGCAGTGGTTTAACTTCCTGCCATTGATACATAACAGTCTGGCAAATGGAAATCTGAATCTCTTGGTCGGTGACGCAAAACAGTCAATATATAGATTCAGAAGCGGCGAAGTTGAACAGATCAACAAACTTCCATGTATATACAACAAACCGGATAACAGCACCGACTTCGAACTTTATGAAAAACAGTTTAAATATTCCTTTAAAGATGAAAGCCTGAGTGTAAACTATCGTTCTATGAGGAACATAGTTTATTTTAACAACTCATTCTTTAATTATGCATGTAAAATGCTTGACAATAAAGATCATGTGAAGATCTATACAGACTCCATGAATCAGGCTTATGACATAAATAAAAATGAATATTACGGATGTGTCAATATCAAGATATATAATAAGGAGGATGTCTTAAAGAAGGAATATAAGGAGGCTGTGATGGAACGCATCGTAGATGACATAAATCATCTGAAGAACAAGGGCTTTAAACTCAGTGATATAACTATACTTGTTCGTTACAATAGCGAAGGCTCCATTATAGCTGAGTATCTGTCTCAAAGAGGCATTGATGTCATCTCCTCCGACTCTATAACACTCAAGTCATCCGATAAGGTACAGCTTATCATTCATGCATTGAAATATATGATGAATGAAAATGACAATATTGCAAGGCTTAATCTTTCGTATTATAATGACCTTTTCGATGAAGAGACATCGTCTGATAATCTTGAGGGTACAATGAGCAAATACCATAATGCACAAGTAGAGTATAAAAGGCTTCTTGACTTAAGAGACAAGGCATTAAGCTTGTATGACTTATGTGTTGGAATTATCAGAGAGTATGATTTCAATATCGTTGATGATGTGTTCCTTCAGTATTTTATGAGCGTTGTCCATGACAGGCAGAATAACGAAAATGATGGCATCAACGAGTTCATTGACTTTTGGGATAAGAAATCCGATTCTCTGCATGTCAAGATTTCCGGTAAGATAGATGCAGTTCAAATTATAAGCATACATAAATCAAAAGGACTTGAATATAAAGTCGTATTGTATCCTTTTGTACCGGCGAAGCTTGCTGAGAAAGTGTATAGTACTGAAAAATGGGTTTCTAATGATGACGAAGACTTTGCAAATATCTTCGGTGGCATTAAACATATAGATAGTTTTATGCTTCCTATATCGAAGCAACTTTATCATACGTATTACAGCAGCTATTATAATGAAGAAGTCAACAAGGTGGCATTTGATGATATCAATGTTATGTATGTTGCAATGACACGAGCCAGAGACGTACTATACCTTTATACAACTTATGAAAATAACTGCTTTTTCCCGGGATATATAGAATCATTGAGAGCTGAAAATAATGGACAGTGGGATGTCAGTTTCGAATTTATAAATGAAAATTCAGAAAGCGATTTCGAAGAGCTCCAATATGGTGATTTGGTTTTCATTGATGAAAAAGAAGGCGATAATGTTCCTGAAATAGCACTTGATGAAAATGACTGCTGCAATACAAGAGCATGGGAGGAATTCTTGGATTTTGACAATGTCCCTACTGTATTCGGTGATGAAAAGGAAGACGATGACGCAAGGGAGAGAGGTATCCTCTTCCATGAAATACTGTCTAAAATAAAGACAGTAGGCAGTGCTGAGACAATATTCCAGTTTTATGTCAATAATGGTTATCTGGATCAGGAAAATGCTGATAAATGGCTACATAGATTCTATGAGATGGCTGAAGATTCTAGAATCAAAGATGCATATTCCGATAAGGCTGTAATCAGGAATGAAGTGGAAATATTCACTAAAGACAAATATAAAATACGTCCCGACAGATTTGTTGAGTTAGGAGACAGGGCTATACTCATTGACTACAAGACTGGTGCTTACAGTGAAGAACATGAGATGCAGATAAAGAAATATATGACAGCTTTGGAAGAAATTAGCGGAAATAAAAACATAGAAGCATATCTGGTTTATATAGGAGAAAAAAATGATATTATACCAGTTTAAACGCATTATTTTGACAAAGGCAAATAATTTTTTTTGTAATTTTGCATGAATTTTTTTGAAATTAAACAAAATAAAAATATAATAGATGGATAGTATTCGTAATGTCGCAATTATTGCCCACGTTGACCACGGCAAGACAACTTTAGTAGATCGTATTCTACACCAATCCAGATTGTTCAGAGACAATCAGGAAACAAATGATTTGATGTTGGATAACAATGATCTTGAGCGAGAACGAGGTATTACCATCTTATCAAAGAACGTTTCAGTTCGTTACAAAGGCACAAAGATCAATATCATTGACACTCCCGGCCACTCCGACTTCGGCGGTGAGGTTGAACGTGTTCTTAATATGGCCGATGGCGTTATCCTGCTCGTTGACGCTTTTGAAGGTCCTATGCCTCAGACACGTTTCGTTCTTGAAAAAGCTTTGATGTTAGGCCTTAAGCCTATCGTCGTTATCAATAAAGTTGACAAGCCTAACTGTTATCCAGAAGAAACACAGGAAGCAGTCTTCGATTTGATGTTCAACTTAGGCGCAACAGAAGATCAGCTCGACTTCCCAACAGTATTCGGTTCATCAAAACAAGGATGGATGTCACCTGACTATAAGAAAGTCACATCAGACATTTCATATCTCCTCGACACAATCCTGGAACATATCCCAGCAGCTAAATATGAAGAAGGTACACCTCAGATGCTTATCACTTCATTAGACTATAGCTCATACGTCGGTCGTATCGCTGTCGGTCGACTCAAGAGAGGTGTCTTGCAAGCTGGCATGAACGTTTCACTCATGAAACGCGACGGTACAATCAAGAAAAATACAATCAAGGAATTATATACATTCGAAGGCCTCGGAAAAGAAAGAACAAAGAACCCTATCAAAGCTGGCGATATAGTAGCAGTTATGGGTCTCGAAGACTTTGAAATCGGTGATACAGTCGCTGACTTGGAAAATCCAGAAGCATTGCCACCAATCCATGTTGATGAACCAACAATGAGTATGTTGTTTACAATCAACAACTCACCATTCTTCGGTAAAGAAGGTAAATATGTTACATCACGTCACCTCCGTGAACGTTTGTATAAAGAATTGGAAAAGAACCTTGCACTTCGTATTGAAGACACAGCGTCACCTGACTCAATGATGGTGTTCGGACGGGGTATCTTGCACCTTTCAATCTTGATAGAGACAATGCGTCGTGAAGGCTATGAATTCCAGATAGGCCAGCCAAAGGTTATCTTGAAAGAGATAGACGGCAAGAAATGCGAGCCTATTGAAATGTTGACAGTTCAGGTTCCTGAACAATTTGCAGGCCGTGTAATCGAACTCGTTACAGCAAAGAAAGGTGAGATGACAAATATGCAGCCTAAGGGCGACAGAATGAATATCGACTTTGAAATTCCTTCAAGAGGTCTCATCGGTTTGAGAAGCAATATGCTTACTGCAACAGAAGGTGAAGCTGTCATGTCGCAAAGACTCAAGGGCTACGAGCCATGGAGAGGAGAAATACCAGGACGTAACACAGGAGCTCTCATTGCTATGGAAACAGGTGTTGCTGTTCCTTACGCATTGTGGAAGTTGCAAGACAGAGGCTCATTCTTCGTCATGCCAAATGAAGAAGTCTATGCTGGCGAAGTCATCGGTGAAAACACACGTTCAAACGATATCGTATTGAATGTTAACAAGACAAAACACCTTACAAACGTCCGTGCTTCAGGTTCAGATGAAAAGATCGTTCTTATTCCACCAAAACGCTTCTCACTCGAAGAATATATGGAAATGATCAGAGATGACGAATATCTCGAAATCACTCCAAAGAGCTTGCGCTTGAGAAAGATCATCTTGGATGAGATTGAACGTAAACGTCAAAGCAAGAAAGAAGACAGTGAATAAAAAAACAGGCGATTTTTAAAATCGCCTGTTTTTTTATAATTCGTATGGACTATTTCTTGATTCTTTTTCTAGTGATTATGTCGCCCTTATATCCGGATTCCTCTGAATATTTATATGGAAGGTAGAACAAGCAGATGTCGTTGTATGGTCCCGCATCATAAATCTTGCCTAACATCAGAGAAGCATCTTCCGGATCTCTTTCGTTAAGATAAACGTAACATGTTCTTGTTTCATTGTCAATGGTGTCAACTATTGTATCGGCAAGGAAGTAATTGTCGTTCAAGAATTCATTGAGACGCAGGTCGAGAGTGTTTTTTATATATAGGTCTGCTTCTACATATTTATTGTCTTTGAAGAAGAAGTCCATTTCCCATACGGCGTAAGAATACCACTCGTTGCCGCTGCCATAAATGAGTATGCTGTCGCCAGAAACAGCTCTTGGATCACCATATAAGCTCTTGATTTTATCTTGAGAGCAGCCGAAGTCAAAGGTAGGTTCTTCAAATAATGAGACTTTGACTTTTACAGAAATCTCATCAACAGAGTTTTCGATTATCACATTTGTCTCTCCGATATTTTTTCCCGTTATGATGCCGTCTTCAGTAGTGGTGACGATAAGCTCATCTTCTGAATAACAATTTATCTTTCTTTCAGATGATACGCCCAAATCATACTCTTCAAGCAGAACGATATCAATGCTGCTGCTGCCTGTATAGTTGATTTCTTTTTGTTTACATGATGTTAAAAACAAACAAATTCCGAGTATAAATAAAGCTATTTTTTTCATGACTTATTATTTTTGGCAAAAATATAAATTTATTTGTTGATAGGTAGTAATAATAAGAAAAAAAAACTAAATTTGCGGAATAAGAAAAAAGTATTTCATTAAATAACTAATAATATGATTAACAACAATTTCATTAAACGTCACAATGGACCTACAGAAGCTGACGTAAAGAAAATGCTTGAGGTCGTTGGCGTTGAATCAACAGATCAACTTATTGATGAGATTATTTCTCCAGATATTCGCCTCCCAGAAGGTTTGAATATCGGCAGTGGTTTGAACGAATATGAATGCTACGGCAAGCTTAAAGCTTTAGGCGCTAAGAATAAGCTTTACAGAAGCTACATCGGTATGGGTTACTACAACGTAATCACTCCAGGTGTCATCACACGTAACATTCTTGAAAATCCAGGTTGGTACACATCATACACTCCATATCAAGCAGAGATTTCTCAAGGTCGTCTTGAAGCTCTCTTAAACTATCAAACAGTTATCAGCGACATGACAGCTATGCCATTGGCAAACGCTTCATTGTTGGACGAAGCTACATCAGCTTCAGAAGCAATGTTGATGTTCTGGCACAGCCGTAGCCGTGCTCAAGTTAAAGCTGGCGTTAACAAGTTCTTCGTTGCTAACGACGTGTTCCCACACACTGTTGACGTTATCAAGACAAGAGCTTATCACTTAGGCATTGAAGTTATTGTCGACGATGTCAAGAACTTCAGCGCAGGTGAAGAGTTCTTCGGTATCTTAGTTCAATGTCCAAACCAATATGGACGTATCATCAACTATAGCGAAGAAGTTAAAGCATGGAAAGAAAAAGGCATGCAAGTAGCAGTCGCTTCAGACCTTATGAGCTTGGCTCTTATCACACCTCCAGGTGAATGGGGCGCAGACGCTGTCGTAGGTTCAAGCCAACGCTTCGGTTTGCCAATGGCATTCGGCGGTCCACACACAGGTTTCTTCGCAACAACAGACGCATACAAACGTGAAATGCCAGGCCGTATCATCGGTATCTCAAAAGACGCTCTCGGCAACCCTGCTTACCGTCTTGCATTGCAAACACGTGAACAACATATCAAACGTGAAAAAGCTACATCAAACATCTGTACAGCTCAAGCTCTCCTCGGTATCATGTCAGGATTCTACGCAATATACCACGGTGCTGAAGGTATCAGAGAAATAGCTCGCCACATCAACATCTTAACATGTGTCCTTGATAAAGAAATGCAAAAATATGGCGTTAAACAACTTAACGATTCATATTTCGATACATTGCATTTTGAATTGCCAGAAGGCTTCTGCACATGTAAAGTCAATGAAGTAGCTCTTCAACATCAGATGAACTTCCGTATCATCGACAAACAACATTTCGCAATCAGCTTGGACGAAACAACATCATTGGCTGACGTTAACGAAATCGTTGCTGTAGTATGTGAAGCTCTCGGCAAAGAACATTCAGCCTTCGTTTGCGACCCAACAGTATGCGGAACATTCAACGGCATCGCAGCTGACATGCAACGTACATCATCATACTTACAAGAGCCAGTATTCTTCAAATATCGCAGCGAAACTGACATGATGCGTTATATGAAACAATTGGAAGACCGCGACTTAAGCTTGAACCGCGCTATGATTCCTCTCGGCTCATGTACAATGAAACTCAACTCAGCAACTTCAATGTTCGCTTTGAGCTGGCCAGAATTCGCTAACATCCACCCATTCGTACCAGCTGACCAAGCTGAAGGTTACTTAGAACTCATCAGTGAATTGGGCAGAGACCTCTGCGAAATCACAGGCTTCGCTGGTATGTCATTCATGCCTAACTCAGGCGCTAGCGGTGAATACGCAGGTTTGTTGACAATCCGTCGCTACCAAGAAGCTAACGGCCAAGGTCATCGTAACATCTGCTTGATTCCAGCATCAGCTCACGGTACAAACCCAGCATCAGCAGCAATGGCAGGTATGCAAGTTGTTGTTGTTAAATGCGATGCTAACGGTAACATCGACATGGAAGATGCTAAGGCAAAAGCTGAACAATACAAAGACAATCTCGCTGCATTTATGGTAACATATCCTTCAACACACGGTATCTATGAAGACGGTATCCGCGACTTGATGAAGATAGTTCACGATAACGGCGGTCAAGTTTATATGGACGGTGCTAACATGAACGCTCAAGTAGGCCTCACATGTCCTGGCTTCATCGGCGCTGACGTTTGCCACCTCAACTTGCACAAGACATTCGCTATCCCTCACGGCGGTGGCGGTCCTGGCGTAGGTCCTATCGGCGTTGCTGCTCACTTGGTACCATTCTTGCCAAGTCACCTCAACCTCGCTACATATAACGAAAAACTCGGCGCTGTATCAGCAGCTCCTTATGGTAGCGCACAAATCCTCACCATCTCTTACGCTTATATCAAGATGTTAGGCGGTGAAGGTTTAAGAGAAGCAACAAAGATGGCTATCTTGAATGCAAACTACCTCAAAGATAGATTGAAAGATTATTATCCAATCCTTTATACCGGTAACAACGGTCACGTTGCTCACGAAATGATTCTCGATATCAACGCTATCAACAAAGCTACTGGCGTTGCTGCTATCGATATCGCTAAACGTTTGATGGACTACGGATTCCACGCTCCAACAGTAGCGTTCCCTGTTCACGAAACATTGATGGTTGAACCAACAGAAAGCGAACCATTAGCAGAATTAGATCGTTTCGTTGACGCTATGATCAAGATTCGTCAAGAAATCGCTGACATCGAAAGCGGTAAGGCAGAAAGAGGCAACAACCTTATCTCACACGCTCCTTACACAGCAGAAATGTTGATGGCTGACAACTGGGAATTCCCATTCACACGTTCAGAAGCCGGTTTCCCTAACAAGAGCGATGTTCAAGATAAATACTTCCCACACGTAACAAGAATCGACGATGCATTCGGCGACAGAAACCTCTGCTGCAGAATTGATTGATTCCTCGAAATGTGAGATATAAATATGGAAAGGGATGCGGTGACGCGTCCCTTTTTTTTGTTAAAGTTCGATGTGTAAATCTTGTAAATTCTCTGTATATTTGTAAACTAAATAAGTATTTGCTTTAATAATTAAATGTTATGAAAATTAAAAAAATATTGTTTATATTAGTTTTATTCTTGGTCTTTGGAGAAGCCTTTGCTTTAATTAATATGTCTAAGGAATGTGCTTGCGCAGCATCTGCTGATGGAAAATTACGTACAGCTAAAGGGTTTGTCGTTAAAGAAATAGATGGAGTTACATATATAGATGGATATTTGGTGGTTAATAAAACCTACAAATTACCTCAAACTTATAAACCAAGCAATACTCATGTTGAGGTGGGAAATCAGCAGTCGTGTAAAACATGTATAATTGATGAAGCATGGGAGATGTGGACTATAATGAGGTCGGAGGCGGCTGCACTCGGCTTGAATCTGTGGGTTCAGAGCGGATACCGTTCTTATGAACGACAAGAATATTTATATAACAACTATGTAGCTCGTGACGGTAAGACTGCAGCGGATACTTATTCTGCACGACCAGGTCACTCAGAACATCAAAGCGGATATGCTTTTGATTTGAATACCATTACCGATGCATTTGCAAATACGAAAGAGGGAAAATGGGTTAATGATAATGCATACAAATACGGTTTCGTTATTAGATATCCTAAAGGCAAGGAGAGCGTCACTGGCTATAAATATGAATCATGGCACTTGAGATACGTAGGAAAAGATCTGGCAGAAAAACTTTATAATAATGGAGACTGGATTAGCATGGAAGAGTATTTTGGTATAGATAGCCAATATAAATATTAAAATATTATATGTCTCAACTGATTCCAATATTGACAATCAATGGTTCTGACGGCGCTGGCGTGGTCGGTGTTCAGGCTGATATAAGGACAATATCAGCTCTTGGAGCTTATGCCTTGACCTCGATAACGTCTGTGACGACTCAGAATGAAAACGGTGAAACCTTAATAGAAGACTTGTCGCCAGAGATGATAATAGGGCAGGTGAGAGCGATAGTGAAGGAGTCGCATCCTAAGGTCGTTAAGATAGGTCTTGTTCGTGATACGTCGACAATAAAAATGTTGAAGAATGAGATTGTTACAGCGCAAAAGATAGTATTTGTTCCTGGTATTTTCTCTTCAGAAGGTAAGCAGCTTGTTTGTGATGAAACTATATCTGCTATTAAAAAGCATCTGCTTCCGATGTCAACGCTGCTGATATTGCGTAGCAATGAAGCTGAGAAAATCCTTGGCGTTAAAATCAATACGGATGATGATATGGTTGCGGCAGCACGCGCTTTTGTAGATATGGGCGTGGAATCAGTGATGCTGCGTTCTTCCAAACATAACGATGGTTTACTTACTGCCTTGCTTTATGAAAATGGTAAGTCGCATTTCTTTACCTCGCATAATACAGAGGGTTGGCAGAAACATGGAGTCGGGGGAGCGCTTTCTTCCGCAATAGCGACGCGTCTCGCATTCGGTGACGATATCATGACGGCGATAGATAAGGCTCATGATTATATGCATAAGCAGGTCGTATATGCGGTGTCTGAAAAAATACAGCATTCCAGAAAGACTGTGGTTTATAATAAGTTTATGTCGCTTGTAAGCGAGAATTATCATAAATCACATGATGTGTCTTTCTATGCTGATAAATTATGTGTGTCAACGCGTTATCTGTCGCAAGTTACTAATGATATAGTTGGCATATCGCCTAAACAAATCATTTCTGATTATATAATAAAGGAGTCCAAAATACTTTTGGAATCGACAAACTATAGCATACAGGAAATCTCAATTAGACTTGGATTTTCATCGCAATCAGCTTTTACTTCCTTCTTCATTAAAAACGAGAAAGAAACACCATCTGCTTTCAGATTGAAGTGAATTTATAATTATCAGAATAAGATTTAATAAAATCGGAATAAGATTTAATCGTGTATTCTGATAATATCTTTCTTTGCATCGTTTTTAAAATTATGTCAAAATGAAAGAAAATAAAGAAGTAAATCGTAACCTTGCAGAGTTGTTAAAAGGTGGTGTTATAATGGATGTTACAAATCCAGAGCAGGCTCGTATTGCAGAGGCTGCTGGTGCAATGGCGGTTATGGCCTTGGAAAGGGTTCCTGCTGATATCAGAATGGCAGGTGGCGTATCACGTATGAGCGATCCTAAAATGATACAAGAGATACAAAAGTCAGTCAATATTCCTGTTATGGCAAAATGTCGTATCGGTCATTTTGTTGAAGCGCAGATTCTTGAAGCTATCGGCATCGATTATATTGATGAGAGTGAAGTTCTTTCTCCAGCTGATGACGTGTATCATGTTGACAAGCGTCAGTTCGATGCGCCTTTCGTTTGTGGTGCTAGAGATTTGGGTGAAGCATTGCGTCGTATTTCTGAAGGCGCTATGATGATTAGAACCAAAGGTGAAGCAGGTACTGGCGACATCGTGCAAGCGGTTCGTCACATGCGTATGATGCAGAGTGAGATGAGAAGAGTTGTTTCCCTTAATGTTGATGAGTTGTACGAAGCTGCTAAAGAGATGAGAGTTCCTTTTGAATTGCTTCAATATGTACATGACAATGGAAAATTGCCAGTTCCTAACTTCGCTGCTGGTGGAGTTGCTACTCCTGCAGATGCTGCCTTGATGATGCAGCTCGGTGCTGAAGGTGTGTTCGTTGGAAGTGGTATCTTCAAAAGCGGCGACCCAATGAAAAGAGCTAAGGCTATAGTCAATGCTGTTGCTAACTACAAAAATCCAAAGATATTAGCGGAATTGAGCGAAGATCTCGGTGAAGCTATGGTTGGAATCAATGAAAATGAAATCAAGATATTGATGGCAGAGCGCGGAAAATAATCGCTTTTGTTGTCTTTTTAGTCCACTAATTTACGCTAATTGACACTAATCTTTATTCGTGTTGATACGTTTAGATTAGTGGATATTTTTTTTCTCATCCACTAATATGCGCTAATGGGCACTAATCTTTATTCGTGTTGATACGTTTAGATTAGTGGATAAATGATAAAGATAATAAAACAAAAAAAGCACTTCGTTTGAAGTGCTTCTTTCGTGGGGGAGGGTGGACTCGAACCACCGAACTCATCCGAGGACAGATTTACAGTCTGTTGCAATTGCCACTATGCGACTCCCCCAATCTGTCATTAAGAACTTGCCTTAAAGAGACGATGCAAAGATACGATTTATTTCTTAACTTCCAACAAAAAAATAAACTTTTTTTTAAAATATTTTTTATTCGTTGATTATCAATATATAAAACTATCTTTTGTAACCGATAAAACCTCAAAAAAGCCTACTGCAGAGCCTCCTGGGTATATGTTTGTACTTACATTATACGGCATTCCCATCATAGGATTGGATCCAAAGCTGTTGGAAATGTCACTTTTGTATGTGATAAAATCAGGGCTGACACTATAAATGCATAAGGTTACTTTGTCTCCTTCAGCGACAATTGGGTAATAATTCATGTCGAAATAATAAATGCTGTCGTTATCATAATATCCCTGTGTGGTCTTGAATGTATGTACACTCTGTTCTCCAATCATGCTCACCATCTCAGGGCCGTTGAAATACATTCCTGACAGATGTTTCAAAGAAAGACTGCTACATTGCAAATAAGAGACGTTCATGATAGCTGTGTCGTTGACGATTATATTTATGAGATAATTTGTCTCAGGATCATCGACAGATTGGAAATAAGGATATAGGTTTGTCATAGTATATGATGCAGCTCCCACGAAATCGCTTATGAAGTCATCTTCGACCTCTTTTACAATCATAGAGTCAATCTGGCTGATGTTTTCTCTCATTGTCGATTGTGAATAATAATTATGTAATCCATCTTCATCAACGATATTAACTGAAAGATAATATGTTCTTCCTACAATACCTGCAACAGAATCTATAGTTTCATAATAACCTTTTCTGTCTGTTTCTTCAAAATAAATAGTATCAACTCCATCATGGATGAAGACTTCCGCGCCGGAAATCATTTCAGCATCTTCTTCGGAATAGAAGTCAGTGGTTTTACTGATAACAATCTGATGTTTCTTGTATTCGTTTGTAAAATAACCATTTATTCCGACGAGATGTTCTCCGTTTTCAGTGTCGATTTTAAAATCTTCAATACAAGATGTCATTAATAATGCTATGACAAACAATGTTATTGGTAAGGTTGTATATTTTTTCATGACATTTAGAATTTGAAGTTATATGATACAGATGGTACGAAAGAGAAGAGAGCGACTTTTTGTGTGTTTATGGTATTGCCTTCTGTTACGAACAATACAGCCCATGTGTTTTTGCGTCCGTAAGCATTATATACTGAGAAGTTCCATTCTCCTTGCCAGTTTTTCTTTTCTTTGCATTTGATGGTTGCAGATAAGTCAAGACGATGATAGTCAGGGTACCTGCTGTTGTTTCTTCCGTCATAGATGGCGTATGTTATTCCATCAACTGTATATTTTCCGCAAGGGTAGGTGACAGGCTGTCCTGTGGTGTAAACCCATGTGGCAGACATATCGAAGCGTTTGTTAAAAGCGTAATTGAGCACTATGCTGATGTTATGAGGCTTGTCGTAAGGTGATACATATTCTCTGTCGAAATTGATGCCAGGTGTCTTTCTCATCGATTTGCTATAAGTGTAAGAAATCCAACCAGAAAAATCACCGAAGTTTTTTCTTGCCAATAATTCTATACCGTAGGCGTATCCTGTTCCATTCCTTACTTCACCGTCGATGTATAAGTTGCCGATGAAAGAAGCGTTGTCGGCGAAGTCGATGACGTTATGCATTTTCTTGTAATAAATTTCTACGGAAGTTTCAATTTCATCATTCAAAAAATTGCGGAAATATCCTAATGCGAACTGATCGCATTTTTGTGGATCTATGTTTGGACTGGAAGGGAACCATAGGTCGAAAGGAATGCCGCCTGTAGCGTTGGTGGCGATTTGTGCGTATTGAACTGTTCTTAAATAAGATGCTTTTATTGATGAGAATTCGTTAATCTGGTATATAGCACCCAGACGAGGTTCGAGATTGGCTTTAGTATTAAATATCTCGCCTTTGCCGTAATATATTTGGTCGTAACAGTTATAATTGTCATCGAAAAGGTATAATGTTTCTTCACCTATGTTTTGGAACATGGAGAGACGTAAGCCGTATCTTATTGAGAACAAAGATCCTAGTTTATGGTCGTTGGTGTAATAAAGAGCATATTCCAATCCTTTTCGCACTACTTCGCTCGCCGGATCAACGCCAAGGAAGTTGGCGATAGCGCCGGTCTCATCCTTCAGTTTGCCTTGTCCATATTGATGGAAAGTGGCAGAAGCGCCGAAACGGGAAGTGATATTATCGTTCATCATATAAGTGAAGTCATATTTTGCGGATACATCTTCAATGCCGGCAATGATATTAAATTCGTATGGGTTCATGTCGATGCCGATGTCATATCTGTATTTGGTGTAGAAGACGGAAAGGTTGGATGTCAGCTGTTCGTTGAAGATGTGATTCCAACGTGCTGTGACGTTTTTATTGCCATATTTCATTGTCATCAGATCGTTTACTCCTAATATGTCATCGCCAAGGTATGTTGAGACGAAAACTCTGTTCTTGTTGTTTATGGTGTGCATTATCTTGGCATTGAAGTCATAGAAATATAATGAGTTGCCTTTTAGATTCTCAATTAAATTACATGCCAAGACGCCGCCGTAGGTGATACGACCGCCGACCAAAACTGCGCTTCTGCCTTTGTTGAAAGGAGCGTTCAGTGTGAGACGGCTGGTCAGCAATCCTATGCCACCTTGCATATTGAATTTATGTGGAATTTCATCAATGCTCCTGATGTCCAATACTGAAGAAAGTCGGCTGTCGTACATAGCTGGTATGTCACCTTTGTATAATGTAGCGTCTTTTATGATGTCGTTGTTGAATATGGAGAAGAATCCTAAGAAATGAGATGCATTATATATAGGCACGTCATCAAGGAGGATGAGATTTTGGTCTGGGTTGCCGCCTCTTACGCTGAATCCAGACGAGCCCTCTGAAGCAGCGTGAACACCAGGCATAAGCTGTATTGTCTTTATGACATCCACTTCACCCATCAAAGAAGGTATTTTCTTGATTCTTTCTATGTCAATCTTTTGTACACTCATGACCATCTCTCTAACATTGGCGTCCTTGCGTTGGCTTGAAATGACGACTTCATCGAGCATCTTGCTGTCAGCCTTGAGGCTTATGTCTAATGTATTGCGCGAGCTGGTGATTTTAACTTCTTTTGTCAATGACGTATAGCCAACAAAGGAAAACGTTATATGGTAATCCCCTTCTGGTAGGGAAAGCTCGTATTTTCCATGGGCATCGGTAGAAGTGCCTTTCTTTAGAGATTCTACAAAAACAGTGACTCCTGACAGAACTTCTTTGTTTCCAGCATCCTTTACAGTGCCTTCAAGGTTCTGTCCAATAAGAAATTCTGATGATAACAAGAATATAAATAGAAGTAAAAAATTATATCGCATAACATTAAAAATATCCTGCAAAGATATAGCTAATTGTTCAATAAAAAGCCTGTATAATTGAATAATTTTATGATGTTTTTTATATAAAAAATAATAGATTTTTTACAAATAAATTCCCATATTTGCATAAAATAAAAACATGTAATTATGGTTTACGATTTTGATAAGATTATAGATAGAACAGGCACAGAATGTGTCAAATATGATTTGAGGAAAGCTGTATTTGGCAAGGCTGACGTCATACCGATGTGGGTCGCTGATATGGATTTCCCTACGGCTGATTTCATCCGTGAAGCTATCATCGAAAGAGCGAAAGGCGATGTCTATGGATATACATTCCGTGAAGACGCTTATTTTGAGTCGATTGTGCAATGGATTAAACGTCATCATCAGTGGGAGACGAAGAAAGAGTGGATGTCGTTCACTCCTGGAATCGTCAATGCTTTTAATCTGGCAGTGATGGGACTCACTAAAGAAGGCGATGAGATAATAATACAGCCTCCAGTATATCATCCTTTCTTTTTCGCAGTAAACAACCACAACCGTAAGTTGGTGGAAAATCCTCTTATCGACACAGAAGACGGTTATGTGATGAATTTCGATTTGTTGGAACAGCAGGCAAAGACTGCCAAGATGTTGATTTTAAGCAACCCTCATAATCCTGTTGGAAGAGTGTGGAAAAAAGAGGAACTCATGAGATTGGGTGAGATATGTATGAGAAACAATGTGCTCGTCTTTTCTGATGAGATACATTGTGATTTGGTTATGCCTGGATACAAACACATACCGTTTGCCTCATTGTCGGTGGATTTTGCACACAACAGCATTACAGCGCATGCTGCGAGCAAGACGTTCAACCTCGCTGGATTGGCGACATCGACGGTCATAATTCCTAATGAGGAGATTAGAAAGAGATATTGTGACTTCGTTCATTCAACTGAAGCGGATATGGGAAATGTGTTCGGCAAGATTGCGACGAAGGCAGCTATGGAAAAAGGCGATGAGTGGCATGCTCAACTTGTTGATTATATTAAAGGTAACATCGATTTCGCTTACGATTTCATCAAGAGAGAGATGCCAAAGATAAGGATTCATAAAGCTGAAGCCACATATATGATATGGCTTAATTTCAAAGATTATGGCATCACAGATGAGGAATTGAATCGTAAGATGATACATGAAGCCGGACTGGGACTCAATGCTGGCAATATCTTTGGCAAAGAAGGAGAATGCTGTATGAGAGTCAATCTGGCATGTCCGCGTTCGATAGTGGAAAAAGCATTGAATCAAATGAAGGAAGTATTTAAATCATAAATCATTTGCAAAGCAATTTATAGAAATCCCCTTAAGAAAAAAACTCTTGCTTTATCATATAAATAATTGTAAGTTTGCCTACATAAAAAATAATTGAATTATGAATAAAATCGACAATGAAAACATGAGTCTGCCGGAAAACGCACAACGCGAACTGGCACCAGGTGAGGTTTATAAACCAATATTATCTTCAGACAAGAAATACAAAGAGATAACAGTCTGGTCTGTGACCATCGGCCTCTTGATGACAATCTTATTCTCGGCGGCTGCAGCTTATCTCGGACTGAAAGTGGGACAGGTGTTTGAAGCGGCCATACCTATCGCTATCATCGCTATTGGCCTGTCAGGCGTGGCTAAGAAGAATGACGCCTTATCACAAAACGTCATCATACAGTCTATCGGCGGCTGCTCTGGAGGTGTGGTGGCTGGCGCTATTTTCACACTGCCTGCCTTGTATATATTACAGGGTAAAGGATACGAAATAGAAATCAACTATATGCAGGTGTTCTTAGCCTCATTGTTGGGCGGTATCTTAGGAATACTTTTCTTGATCCCTTTCAGAAAATATTTCGTCAAAGAACAACATGGCAAGTTCCCATTCCCTGAAGCTACTGCAACCACTCAGGTTCTTGTCAGCGGTCAGAAGAAAGGCAAGGATTCTTTATTACTCGTCGTAAGTGGATTGATAGGTGGTCTTTACGATTTCTGCATCTCTACATTCGGACTCTGGACAGAGACGCTTTCTACAAAAGTAATGACATGGGGACTCGCTGTCGCTGATAAGGCAAAGCTGATGTTTAAAGTAAATGTCGGCGCAGCTGTTCTTGGTCTCGGTTATATCATTGGATTGAAATATGCATTCATAATTTGCTGTGGCTCAATGTTGGTTTGGTTTATTATCATTCCTGGCATGAACATAATATGGGGCAATGACGTTATTGATTTGATGAATTCAGGCATTACACAGACATTAGGCTCTATGAGTCCAGAGATGATTTTCAAGGAATATGCACGTCATATTGGTATTGGCGGTATCGCCATGGCTGGTGTTGTAAGTATCATTAGATCATGGGGAGTGATTAAATCATCTGTAGGTTTGGCTGCAAATGAATTTAAAGGAAAGAAGAACAATGTTGATAAAGAAGAACGTACACAACGTGACCTTTCAATGAAATTCGTCGTTGTAGGTATTGTTATAGTTTTAGTCATCACTTTCTTATTCTTCTGGTTTGGCGTCGTTGGTAACGTAAAACACGCATTAGTAGGTATAGCTGTCGTGGCTGTTATCTCATTCTTGTTCACTACTGTGGCAGCAAACGCTATCGCTATAGTCGGTTCAAATCCTGTTAGCGGCATGACACTTATGACATTGATATTAGCCTCCTTAGTGATGGTAGCTGCTGGATTGAGCGGTGCTATGGGTATGACTGCAGCACTTATCATAGGCGGCGTTGTATGTACAGCCTTGGCTGTTGCCGGTGCGTTCATCACCGACTTGAAAGTTGGATATTGGATTGGCACCACACCAAGAAATCAGGAGATTTGGAAGTTCGTCGGCGTTGCTGTGGCTGCTGCTACAGTAGCAGGCGTTATCATGGTTTTGAATAAGGCATACGGCTTTGTCGGCGATGGCGCTTTGGTAGCTCCACAGGCAAATGCTATGTCTGCTGTCATAGAACCAATGATGTCAGGTGGAAACGCACCATGGCTGTTATACGGCATCGGTGCTGTCATAGCATTGATACTCACTTTCGCTAAGATACCAGCTCTTCCATTCGCACTCGGTATGTTTATCCCAATAGACCTTAATATACCTTTATTAATAGGCGGCGCTATCTCTTGGTACGTAAGCACACGCAGCAAAGACGAGGCTCTCAACCAAGCGCGTAACAACAGAGGAACACTCATAGCTTCAGGATTTATCGCCGGCGGCGCATTGATGGGTGTTGTCAGCGCGATACTCAAATTCGCTAATGTCAATATGATTGTAAATGTTGGCGGCGTTCCTTTCGCAGAGACACCTTGGGCTTCATTGGTTGCTTTGTTCATGTATGTCGCTGTCATCGCTTATATGATATGGGATTCTAAAAGAGCAAAAATAGAATAATCCGTAGAGACGCGTCAACGTTACCTTAAAAATAAACACACGTTGACACGTCTCAAAAACAAATAATAAATATTAAAACACTATGGAAAAATTATTAGATAAATTTTTAAGATATGTCTCTGTCGATACTATGTCAGACCCTGAATCAGAGACACAGCCAAGTTCAGAAAGACAATTTGATCTTCTCAGAATGCTTCGCGATGAGTTGGAAGCAATGGGAATAAAGGCAGAATTAGACGAGTTCGGTTATGTGATGGCGACAATTCCATCTAACATCGATAAAGAAGTTCCAGCTATCGGTTTCATCGCTCACGTCGATACATCGCCAGACGCTTCTGGAAAAGATGTCAAGCCTCAAATCATCGAAGACTATCAAGGCGGTGACATTATCCTTAATATTGAAAAGGATATAGTCCTTAAAGTTTCTGACTTCCCTGAGATGCAGAACTATATCGGCAAGACAATGATAACCACAGACGGAACAACATTGTTAGGTGCTGATGACAAAGGCGGCGTTGCTGCTATCATGTATGCTGCTCAATATCTTATGGAACATCCAGAGGTGAAACATGGTGAAATTAAGATAGGTTTCACTCCAGATGAAGAAATCGGCAGGGGTGTCGCTAAATTTGATGTAAAGAAGTTTGGCGCTCAATATGCATATACTATCGACGGCGGCGAGATAGGAGAACTGGAATACGAAAATTTCAACGCCGCCGTCGCTAAGATTCATATTCAAGGAGCTAACATACATCCAGGCTATGCAAAAGGCAAGATGATTAACTCGATGCAGATAGCTATGGAACTCAATGCAATGCTTCCTGTTGAACAGCGACCTGAGTTTACCTGCGGTTATGAAGGCTTCTATCATCTTACTGATATCAAAGGAACAGTAGAGGAGACTTCAATGCAATATATAATCCGCGACCATGACAGAGCTAAGTTTGAAGAGAAGAAAGAATTACTCAAGGCAGTTGTTGAATATCTTAACAAAAAACACAACAACGCAGTTAAGATTGAGATGAAAGACCAATATTACAATATGCGTCAGGAAGTGGAACCACATTATTTCATTGTTGAGAAGGCTATCAAGGCTATAGAGATGGCAGGCATCAAGCCAAAGGTACAGCCAATACGTGGCGGCACCGACGGAGCAAACCTCAGTTTCATGGGATTGCCATGTCCTAATATCTTCGCAGGCGGACATAACTTCCACGGCAAATATGAATACGTTCCATTGGAAAGCATGGAAAAAGCATCAGAAGTCATATTGAACATTATTGATTTATTTACAGAGTAGCCATGTAAAAACGTACGGCCGTGCGTCTTTGCATATTGTGCCGTACGTCTTTACTTATTTAATATTATGACAACAGATTTTTCAGAAGTATTGGTAGTTGGTGTTACGGCGAGAGCACTGTTCAATCTCGAAGCGGAGAATGACATCTTTGAGAAAGAAGGGGTAAGGAAATATAGAGAATATCAAGACAAGAATCAGGATGTTCCATTGGAAATGGGAACGGCTTTTTATCTGGTTAAGAGTCTTTTGGAACTCAACAAACAGGCACATAAGCCTATTGTGGAAGTCGTCGTCATGTCGAGAAACAGTCCAGAGACAGGGATAAGAATACTTAAGTCGATAGAGAAATATGACCTTGATATCACACGACTTGCCTTCTCTGGCGGCGAGCCTATCGCCCCTTATATAGATGCTTTTGGTGTCGACCTCTTCCTGTCGAAAGATGAGAACAGTGTTCAGGCTGTGATTGACTCGCATAGCAACTGCGCAGCTGCTGTTATCTATGAGCCGCCTAGAGAGTTTAACCCGGCATCTAACGTGGTAAGAATAGCCTTCGACGCTGATGCTGTGTTGTTTAATGAAGAGTCTGAAGTAAGATTCAAGAAAGAAGGCATCGATTCGTTCTGTAAGTATGAAGATGAAAACAAAGACATACCATTACAGGAAGGACCGTTCGCTAAATTGCTGAAGAAACTTTCCAAGATACAAGAATGCCTGCCTGTCACAGTGGAACTTTCTCCCTTGAGACTGGCCATCGTGTCGTCGAGAAGCGCTCCTGCGCACATGAGAGTCATCAATACTTTGAAGAAATGGGGCGTGTATGTCAATGAGGTGTATTTCCTTGGTGGAATGCCTAAAGACAAAGTGCTCAAAGCTTTCGGTGCTCATATCTTCTTTGATGACCAGGATATACATCTTCAGAGTTCAAGCAAGGTGGTGCCTTCAGGAAAAGTGCCATATAGCTCTAACTCTCCGCTGAAAAAATTGTAATGGATTAGTAAATAGAGACGTATCAAATTACACCATAAAATGTACAATGTGTAATTGGTGCGTCTCGTTAATTAGGAATTAGGAATTAGGAATGTCTTTTGAATCTGGACTTTAACCATTAGCCATATGACTTGTAGTCTTGTAGTCTTTGTCTTGGGCGTTCAGCTCCGCTGTCGGGCTTTCCGCTATATCTTTGCTCGCTGCGTTATCACTCCGCTCGCAAAGGATGCCGCTGCAATCCCTAACGCAGAGGGTCTGCTGGCATAGGACGCTAACTTGAACAATAAATCATACTTTGGACTAAATTAGGATTAAAATCGATTAAATATGAAAAAATTAAATGTAATTGTAGTTTTATTTGTGATGTCGTTTCTAGCATCATGCGAAATCCCGACATCAGCGAAGTTTGACCATCATCTTAAAAAGGTGGAGAATAACAGCGGAAACTGGACTGAGGAAGAATGGGAGATGTCGAAAGAGAAATATCGTCAGCTGCTTAAGGAATATGAAGAGAATTATGATAATATGACGCCAGAAGAAAGAGCGGAAATCAATAAGGCGATAGGACGTTATAATGGCATTCTTATGAAAAAAGGAATAGAGCGTGTCGATGAATCTATTGATGATTTTATTGACAGATTTCCTTCCTTATTTGAAGGATTTATGAGCGCTTTTGAAGAAGAAATGGAAAAATTAGAAGATAAGATTGAAAAACTGGAGGAAAAATATGAAGATTAAATATTTGTTGACATGTCTGGCATTGACAATAATGATATCATGCCAAGCACAATCGGAGTTTAAATCCGTTGGTATTGATGAATTCAAGACTGAGATTTCAAAATCTGACGTTCAATTAGTTGACGTTCGTACTGCACAAGAATATTCGGAAGGACATATTCCTGGAGCAATGAATATCGATGTCAATGCTCCCGATTTTGAAGAGAAGATAAAGGCTTTGGACAAGAAAGAAAATGTCGCCATCTATTGCAGAAGCGGACGCCGCAGCAAAATGGCTGCAAACAAAATGACTGAAGCAGGATTCAAAGTCATAGAACTCAACACCGGATTCCTTAGCTGGGACGGGGCAGTGGAGAAATAAGGAAAAATCACTACATTTGCACTTTAACTAAATTTATATCGTAATGAAAAAGTTTATTATGGGATTAAGCGTTTTTGGATTGCTATGTAGCTGTAACACAGGCAACCAACAGACAAAAAACGACGATTTTAAATATCTCGTCGATGAATTCGCAGACATCAAAATCATGCGCTACCAAATTCCTGAATGGGAGAACCTTTCTCTTCAACAAAAGGAATACCTTTATTATTTGGGCGAAGCCGCTAAATGTGGTCGCGACATCCTCGCTGACCAAAACTTCAAGTACAACCTCACAGTCCGAAAGACAAACGAGGCTATCTTGAATTCTTATTCCGGTAACCGTGAGACTGAAGAGTTCCAAAACTTCCTTACTTACGCAAAACGCGTGTTCTTCAGCAACGGCATCCATCATCATTATGCAGAAGATAAATTCTTCCCAGAAATCACAGAAGAATACTTCGCAGAACTTGTTAGAAATTCTGATGAAAAACAACTACCTCTCGCTGAGAACGAGACAGTGAAAGAATTCTTGGCATTCATCACTCCAGTCATCTTCGACAAAGATTTATATGCTACACGCCGAAGCGGAGAAGCTGATATCATCAAGAATTCTGCTACTAACTTCTACAAAGGCGACATCTCTAAAGAAGAAGTTGAAAACTTCTATGACGCTCAAAGAAAACCTAATGACGCTACTCCAATTTCTTACGGCTTGAACTCTCAACTAGTAAAGGAAAACGGTAAGATTTTCGAAAACGTATATAAATCAGGCGGTCTCTATGGCGAAGCTATCGACCAAATTATCTTCTGGCTTGAAAAAGCTAATGCTGTGGCAGAAAACGACATCCAACGTAATTATACAGATCTCCTTATCAATTATTACAAGACAGGCTGTCTTAAGGCATGGGATGAATACAACATCGCTTGGGTGCAAGACTCTGTCTCAACTATCGACTTCGTTAACGGCTTCATCGAAGACTACGGCGATCCAATGGGCATGAAAGCAACATGGGAAGCTGTCGTCAACTTCAAAGACATGGAAGCTACAAAACGCGCTGAACTCATCAGCCAAAACGCTCAATGGTTTGAAGATAACTCACCTGTAGACGAACGTTTCAAGAAGAAAGAATGTAAAGGCGTAACAGCAAAAGGCATCATCGTCACAACATTGGCAGGCGACTGTTTCCCAGCGCCTCCAATTGGCATCAACCTTCCTAATGCCGACTGGATTCGTAAGGACTACGGCTCTAAATCTGTTACAATCACCAACTTGATGGATGCTTACGACAAAGCAGCCCAAGAATCTCCTAAGAGCGTCTTGGCTGAGTTCGCTTATTCACAAGAAGAAATAGACCTCTGTAAAAAATATGGCTCTAATGCCGACGTGGTTCACACCGACTTACACGAATGCCTCGGTCATGGTTCTGGACAGCTTCTTCCAACAACACAACCTAACGCATTGAAAGAGTACAACTCAGCACTCGAAGAATCACGCGCCGACTTGTTCGGTCTTTACTATTGCGCTGATCCAATCATGGTTGAACTCGGCATCATGCCTGACATGGAAGCTTATAAAGCTGCATACGCTAACTTCATCCGTAATGGTTTGATGGGACAACTCTCACGTATTGAATTAGGTAAAAACGTGACAGAATCTCACATGCAAGACCGTAAGCTCATCTCTGAATGGTGCTACGAAAAAGGTTTGGATGACAATGTAATTGAAAAGAAAATAAAAGATGGTAAGACATATTTCGTGGTCAATGATTATGAAAGATTACGCATGTTATTCGGTGAGCTCCTCGCTGAAATACAACGTATCAAATCAGAAGGCGATTATGAAGCAGGTAAACAACTTGTTGAAAGATATGCTGTAAAAGTGGATCCTGTCTTGCATAAAGAAGTTAAAGAACGTTACGACGCTTTGAACCTCAGACCTTACGGAGGTTTCATTAACCCTGACATCGTTCCTGTAGAAAAAGGAGGTAAGGTGGTTGATTACGTTATCAACTATCCAAGCGACTTTGTACAACAGCATCTCGATTATGGCAAGCAATATGCTTTCTTGAAAGAAAACCACGCAGCTCCAACACATTTAGTCGTTGACATGCTTTATGATTTCATCGACGGTTCATTGGCTTGCGGCAATGCAGAAGAAGCAGTGAAAGAAGTCATCAAATATATCAACGCTCATCCTGACCAAGAAGTTATTTATATCACCGACTGCCATCCAGCAGACCACAGTTCTTTCGCTGAATTTGGCGGTATCTGGCCATCACACTGCGTTGAAGGAACACGCGGCGGCGCTATACATGAAGCTTTCTATACAGATGTTATTAATGTTATAAATCGTCCAGATCCAGAACGCAACATCTTCCGTAAAGGCTGCAAGCAAGACGAAGAACAATATTCAGGTTTTGAAGCTGTTAACAGCAAAGGCGTGGCTTTGAAAGACTATGCAAACAAAGACGTCGTTATCAGCGGCATCGCTACAGAATACTGCGTTAAGAACACAGTGGAAGAATTCCTTAATGCCGGACATAATGTTGAATTATTGCTCGATGGTCTAGGTTATGTTGATTATAAAGGACATAATAAGACAATCAAGGAATTGGAGAAAGTTGTTACAGTAGTCAAGTGATTTAAAATTCTAAAAATAAAAAGCCTCGGAGTAATGATCTGAGGCTTTTGTTTTGGCAAAATTACACAACTCTTGGTCGAGAGTATGTTTCATGTTTTAGTTGATTGTATCTATTTAGCGTTTTTCTCTGCTTTTCTCTCTTCTCTTTCTCTTTGTTTTCTAAGCTTTTTCAATTTCTTGTCAATGGTCTTCTGATGTATCTTAGGATTGTTGCCAGTGAATTGATATTCGTCATAAATATATTGGCTTCTATCTTCATTGAATACATATATCAATCTTGCAGTTAATACGTTGTTATATTGTTTGACGTCTTGCCATGCCATATCAGGCTGTCCGTTTATAAGGTCATAGTCTCTGGTTCTGATAGGTGCAAGTGAATATTGATAACGGAATCCTAGCTTCAATCTTTCATGAATTCTGAATTTCAAATCTGCCAATATGCACCAGTCATCCAAGCTGAACTTGTCATCTCCTGTATAAGTTAAATTTACATTGGTTTCTTTTCCATGTTCGTATTCTCTTAAGCCGATAAGTCTGCCGTAAGAAGCACCGATGCCAAAAGAAGTAATCTGTTTGTCGCTGAAATAAACCATCAGCGGAACTTCAAGATATGTTAAATGTGCATCATATTCTCCTGTGATAATATTGTTAGCGTCGATAGAGTCGTTATATATCTGACCTTGATGAGATCCTCTTTGGTTTAACGCAAGTTCCAATGCTATGTCGATATTGAAGTTTTTTTTCTGATATACAGGCACAATAGCACCAATACCTGCATGCACACCTATATGTTTATATCCAAATGCCTTGTCACCGTCGATTTGTGACAGATTAAAACCTAAAAATCCTTCACCTTTAACTATCTGAGACTTAGCTTCTGTTGCGAACATCATCATGATCGCACACATTATAATTATTGTATATATCTTTTTCATGCTGTTATAACGATTTTATTCTTATAATATTATTTCAAGATAGCGTTTTTCATGCTGAGACTAATTCTCTTTCTTTCTACGTCAAGTTCTGTAACTGTGACTTTCACCTTCTGATTAAGTTTCACAACCTCATTAGGGTCTTTGATGAACTGGTTCGACATTTGACTTATGTGTACTAGTCCGTCTTGGTGTACGCCAAGGTCGACGAAACAGCCGAAAGCTGTGATGTTTGTGACTATGCCTACTAACTGCATTCCCACTTTCAAATCGTTGATAGTGCGAATGTCCTTGTTGAACTCGAAGAATTCGAATGTCTTTCTTGGGTCGCGGCCTGGTTTTTCCAACTCGCTGATGATGTCGTTTATTGTCTCGATGCCGAAGTCGTTTTCGATGAATTCTTTAGGATTTATCTTTGCTATGAGATCTTTGTTTCCAATCAATTCTCTTACTTCCACATTAAGTTTCTTTGCCATTTTTTCTACGATATGGTAGCTTTCAGGGTGTACAGCACTTGCATCTAATGGCTGCGCTGCATCGTGTATTCTCAAAAAACCTGCACATTGTTCGTATGCTTTTTCACCTAAACGAGGCACTTTCAACAGCTGCTTGCGGCTCTTGAAGCCTCCGTTTTCATTACGGTATTTTACTATGTTGCTTGCTATCTGAGGACCTACACCGCTGACGTATGAGAGCAGCTGTTCGCTGGCGGAATTGAGTTCCACGCCCACAGCATTGACGCAGCTTTCCACGACGTGACCAAGTTCTTCATTAAGGAGCTTTTGATTTACATCATGTTGATATTGACCTACGCCGATAGACTTAGGATCAATCTTGACCAGCTCGGCTAGTGGGTCCATGAGACGGCGGCCTATGCTTACCGCACCTCTCACAGTGATGTCGTATTCAGGGAATTCGTCGCGTGCCACTTTTGAAGCTGAGTATATAGAAGCACCGCTTTCGTTGACCATGACAGCTATGATGTCGCGGTCGAATTTTATTCCACGGATGAAGTCTTCTGTCTCACGTCCTGCAGTGCCGTTACCTATGGCTATTACTTCAATTTTATAAGCATTGACAAGAGAACGTATTTTATTTGTAGCTTGTCTTGTCTCACATTGAGGTGGGTGAGGGAAGATGGTCTCGTTGTGCAACAAGGCTCCATATTCATTAAGGATAACAACCTTGCAGCCTGTTCTGAAACCGGGGTCGAGGGCGAGGACGCGTTTCTGACCTATAGGCGCTGCCAAGAGAAGCTGACGAAGGTTTTCAGCAAATACCTTAATAGCTATTTCATCAGCTTTTTCTTTGTACAAAGCGCGTATCTCTGTCTCTATAGATGGCTCAAGCAATCGTTTCCATGCGTCATCGATGGCGTCTTGAACTAAATCTGTTGATGAGTTATCAGCCTTGATAAAGATGTTGTCGAGTGTCTTGAGAGCTTCTTCATCATTGATTTTCAGTTTCACTTTAAGCATGCCTTCAGCCTCGGCACGAAACATCGCCAACAATCGGTGTGATGGGGCCTCGGCGATAGATTCTTTCCAATCGAAGTATTGCTGATATGTCTTGCCTTCTTCCTCCTTGCCTTTGACGACGGCAGAAGAGATGATACCTTCCTTGTGATATATTTTGCGGATGTTGTTACGACCTTTGATGTCTTCTGAAATCCATTCTGCCATGATATCGCAAGCTCCTTTGAGAGCGTCTTTGGTTGTCTCGACGCCTTTTTCCTTGTCGATGTATTTCTTGGCGAGACCTTCAATGTCGTCGCTGTTTTGTGACATGATGATTTTAGCAAGAGGTTCCAAACCTTTCTGACGTGCTATCTCTGCCCTTGTCTTGCGTTTGGGCTTATATGGAAGATAAAGGTCTTCAACATCTTGTAATGTCTTTGCATTCTTGATGCTGAATTCGAGTTCCGGAGTTAGTTTCTCTTGTTCTGCTATCGACTTCAGGACTGCCTCTTTTCTTTTTTCGAGCTCTTCAAGTTGCTCGAGGCGTTTTTGTATGGCAGCTACGACCTCTTCATTCATGGTGTTGGTCATCTCCTTACGATAACGAGCTATGAAAGGCACTGTGCAGCCTTCACTCAAAAGACGTATCACGTTCTCTGCAACTGTCAGTGACACTGAAAATTCTGTTGCTATCTGCTTGCTGAAATCCATTTTTTTATGTTTTAAGTCAACGGACAACAGACAACGGTCAACGGTCTTTGTCCAAATTATTATTTATTTTAACTTCTAATACTAGACGCATCAATTACATATTGTCTATTTTTATGGTGTA
>JAFZDU010000056.1 GCA_017561025.1 Bacteroidales bacterium
ATTCTTGATGTCCGTTTTCGTAAAGAGTTATTTCATCTCCAATAATCATGTTTATATTTCCATCAAACGGATTGCAGTCGAATTCTCTGCCATAAGCGATGTGAGTATATCCATTGTATTGACTAGCATTTTCTATAGAAAAACCTATTATTAATGAACCTTCAGCTTTTGGAGATGGCTGACTTGCTGTTATTTCAAATTCAAGTACTATTTTTTTATCGTCCCAATATGGAACTGTAGTCTCATTAGTATTCATATGCATATATGTGAAATCATCTCCTGCGCATGATACCAAAGAAAAAAATGGTTGTGTATGACTATTGTCAAGAGATAAAGATGCTTTGTTTGAAACGAAAGTCAAGGTGTCGTTGTCTTCAGAGACGAATGAGAATGACTCTCCTTTTTTATATGGGAAATAATTTGTCAGTTCCTCTGGAAATGGAGGGACGTTGTGTTCTTCTTTGCATGATGTGAATAATGTCGCAAATGACATGATGATAATGAAATATAAAGATATTTTTTTCATGATTTTTATTTTGATGTTCTGTTTGCAAAGATAGGAAAAAGACTACAATACTATAAGACCACAAGTTTTTTTAAAATAGGCGTTATGAGTGACACGCAGATTTCTTGTATCTACACCTTTTTTGTAAAGGCAGTTCGCGATGCTATTGGAGTTATAAAGACTATCTGGCGTAGAGTCGATTGCCGTGAGACTTTAAAAAAAGAACCCCAGAAAAAAATCTGAGGTTCTGATATTTTGGTATTCTGAATTTCAATTATTCAGCAACAACTTCTTCAGTTTGTGGTTCGCTTTTAACGATTGTCAATTCGTCGATGAGGTTTGTTGCACCAGCGAATTTGTCGATTACGAACAATACGTAGCGTGCGTCAACATTGATTGTACGTTGTAATGTTGGTTCGAAGTTGATGTCGCCGCTCATAGCTTCCCAGTTGCCGTCGAATGCGAGACCGATGAGTTCGCCTCTGCTGTTCATGATTGGGCTGCCTGAGTTACCGCCAGTGATGTCGTTTGTTGAAAGGAAGCAAACGATCAACTCGCCGTTTTCGTCAGCATATTGACCGAAGTCTTTAGCGTTGATGAGGTCGAGGAGTCTTTGTGGAATGTCGAATTCATAGTCGCCAGGAACGTATTTTTCGAGGATGCCATTAGCTGTACAAACATAGTCGTAGTGAACAGCGTCAGCTGGTTGGTAATCTTGAACAGAACCGTAGCTCATACGTAATGATGAGTTGGCGTCTGGATATAATGATTTTTCTGGTTGTGTTTCAGCGTAGAATTCGCGTAAGCCTTTAACGAACAAGTGGTTGTTTTCGTCGATGCTTTGCATAGAAGCGCGGTAAGGAGCGATGCTACCTAACATATGGTTAATCATCATGTTATAAACTATGTAAGCTGGATCTTTTTCAACTTTCTTAGCATTAGGTTTTGCGATGAAAGCTTTGATTGATTCTGCTGATGCGAAGATAGAGTTTTCTAAGATGTCGTTAGCTAAAGCAACAACGTCGCCTTTGTATTTCTTTTCAACCAAGTTGTAGAATTCTGGATTTTCTTCTGCTTTGAATGTGTTGTAGTATAATTTTAACATTTCAACTAAAGTCTTGTCTTCTAAAGCCTTGTATGTTTCTGCGAAGTAAGCTTCAGCGTCGATGCCTTGGAGTGATTCTTCAGCTGCTTTAACAGCTTCTTTATCTTTGAGGTTAGCTGTTTCAACGTAAGCGCCGAATTCTGCTGCGATAGCGATAGCGCCTGTTTGTGAAACGAAGTTAGGATAATATATAGAAGGTGTTACTTCTGCTGCAAATGCGTAGTTTTCTGCTAATGTGTTCAAAACGTTGCCGTATTCTTCAACGCGTGCAGGATCTGCGTTAACCCATTCTGTGAATTGAGCTTCGAGTTCTGCTTTTCTTTCAGCAACTTTGTTCTTGCGGAGCATCAACATTTGACCTTCGAAGTTTTTCCATGTGTTAGCGAGACCAGCTTTGTTGTCAGCGTACATGATGTTGACAGCAGCGTCTTTTTGCATGAATTCGTCCATAACATCAGTTTGGAGTTTGAAGATGTCGTGGATAGTTGGGTAGAATGATTCAACGTTATAGTCGATGCCGAAAGATGTCATGTAACGTTCTGTTGTTCCAGGGAAACCCCAAATCATTGTGAAGTCATCTTGTTGAACGCCGTCTAAGCTAACTGGGAGATGATGTTTTGGATTTAAAGGTTTGTTTTCTGGTGAGTATGCTGCTGGGTTGCCTTCAGCGTCAGCGTAAACGCGGAAGATTGAGAAGTCGCCAGTGTGACGTGGCCACATCCAGTTGTCAGTGTCGCCACCGAACTTGCCGATTGATGAAGGAGGAGTACCAACGAGACGTACGTCTGTGTAAACTTGATATACGAACATGTAATATTCGTTGCCTTCGAAGAAACCTTTGATGATTGGGTTGTATTTGCCATCTTCTGATGCTGCTTCTTCAAGTTCTTTAGCTTTAACAGCGATAGCTTTGTTGCGTTCGTCCCATGCCATTTCGTCGTTCAAAACGCTGAAGATTTGTTCTGTAACGTCTTCCATGCGAACTAAGAAAGATGCTGAGATGCCTTCTGCTGGAAGTTCTTCGCTGAAGTCTTTTGCCCAGAAGCCGTCTGTTAAATAGTCGTGTTCAACGGTGCTGAGTTTTTGGATTGAGTTGTAACCGCAGTGGTGGTTGGTGAACATAAGACCTTTGCCTGAAACGATTTCACCTGTGCAGAAGAAACCGCGTGGTCTGTCGCCGTTTGATAAACCAACGATAGCGTCTTTTAAGCTGCTGTTGTTGATGCTGTAGAGTTCTTCTGGTGTGAGTTGAAGACCCATTTTTTCCATGTCAACATAATTCAAACGCTCTACGAACATAGGAAGCCACATACCTTCGTCAGCGCGTACTTTGCCCACTAATGATAATACTACGAGGGCTGCTAATAAGAAAGTTTTTTTCATTTTTTTGATATAATTTTTAATTGTTAATTATAATCTGTTATCAGAGACGCAGCAATTACATATTTTTATTTCTATTGGTGTAATTGATACGTCTCTACATTGATTTTCAATTTTTATCTTCCAATAAGGAGTTCTGGTGACATTTCATAATAAATGTCTGTTGGGATACCCATGCCGTTGACTTTGTCGAGGTCGGCTTGGAGAGTTGGTTTGATAACGCCTTCTGTAGCAATCCATTCTTTTACGAATTCGTAGTTGCCGTCACCTTGAGCCTTGAGGATTTCACCGCCGAGTTTAGCAACAGCGACTTTCATTTCTTCGAAGTTGATAGCATATAAACCTTCTTCGTTGCGTGTGAAAGCGTTTTCTTTTTCCAAGAAGTTGAATGTTAACATATTTGCTTTACCGTGAGCGCTTGATGCACCGAAACGAACTGAACGGAAGATACCTGCCATGAATGTGGTGTAGTTTTCTTCTAATGTTGAGTTGTCGTATTCGCCCATTTCATAAAGTTTTGTGATTAAGTAAAGACCTAAGATGTCAGCCTTTGCTTCTTCAATACCTGAATATTGTTCTTTAAGGGCGTGACGTACAGTGCCTTGACCATCGAGAGTGTTTTTGATGCCCATGCCGTGAGCAACTTCGTGGAACATGACGTTAGCGAAGAAAGCTTCAAACTTGACGTTAGCGCGTGCTTCTGGAGTCATGAGGACGTCAGCGATAGGAGCGAGGATGTTGTCGAACTTAGCTTTCATAGCGTTCTTGAGTTGTAACTTACGAGTTCCTTTTTGAAGTTGAACTTGTTCGTCGTTAGGCAAGTTGATAGCGATAGTCTTGCCAGCCATGTTACAGTCTCCGCCGTAGAATACGGCATCGTAAACAGCGAGGTCAGCGTCAGCACCTGGTTTTTCTTTTTTATATTCTTCTTCTACAGGAAGTTGAGTTTGTAATACAGGAAGAAGTTCTGCGTAACGAGCGAGTTGTTTGCTCCATGCTTGGTCTTTGATCAAGATGAATGCTTCGTGAGCTGCTTTGTAGCCATAGAGAGCGTCAACGTAGTTTTCGATTGGACCAACGACGAAGTCGACGTTGTTGTTACGGACGTCCATCCATGCCATGTCGCTTTCAAAGTAATCGTCTGTCAAGACAGCTTTAGCTCTGAGGCGTAAGTAGTCGGCGAATTCTTTGTCGCCAGCGAGGTCGGCGGCTTTGTTTAACAATTCGGCTACTCTGTTGATTTGTTCAGCGTAAGCGTCGTGGAACCAAACAGCTTGTAACTGACCGTTTTCGTCGCGTTGGATTAAAGTGTAGAGACTTGTCTTGTCAGGGTTGTCCCATGCTTCGAATTCTTCTTTTGTCATGTCAGCTGGATAGAAACCTGCGCCTGCTGGCATTTCGCCGTATTCTGGAAGGAATGAAGCGAGGTTGTCGAAGTGGTTCCAAGGACCGTAGTTGATTTCAGCGAAGAGACGAGCGTCTGGATCTTGGATTGAGTTCAAGAAAGTTTCTTTGTCGCCGCCGAATTGTTGTGTCCAGAAAATATCATCCATGATATTGCCGATTTCATAGAGATAATCTAACATTTGTTTCTCATTGTCAGATAAATGAGAGATGTCTGAAGTTAATTGAACCTTAGCATATTGCTTTGTAAGGTCAGCGTAATTGGTTTTTGTTTCTTCTTTTGCAGAATTAGCACAGCTCATTGTAGCTGCACCTAAAGTCAAAATCATTACTAAGTTTTTAATTTTCATTTTGTTATTTATTTAGTGTTAATATTTTCTTTTTTAGGCTAATGACAAATGGCAAATGGCTAAAGTTGAAATTTCTAATTCCTAATTTTTAAGACGCTTCAATGTTTGTTTGTTTTATTGGTTTCATTGAAACGTCTCTACAAACCATTCCTAATTCCTAATTAACTCCACGACCATCATAATGTCGTTCCATGTTTGTGTGAAATAATGACCGATGGCGCCGAAAATATTCATCGGGTCTGATATTCCTCCGCTTACGGAATAGATTATCAATGATATATTGAAAAGCAGGAATGTTGCGATGTAGAGATAAGAGAGGAAGACTCCGCAGAGACGAATGTCGCTTTGGTCACGGCGTGTGTCTTTTTTCCAGCAGAGGAAATAGAACATCAATGAGAATCCGATGACGACGTCTATTATTGGGAGGCATTCGTTTTTAATCATGAGACGGAAGAGGAGCAGTACGAATGTGAGATAAGGCAGCATATAAGGAGCCAAAGTGGAAAGTATGTTGATTCTGTTGCTGTTTCTTGAGCTGCTTACGAAACCGAGAGTGTTGTCGCCGTATGAAAGAGAATCGGATGACTTGGCGTTGAACTGATAGATTTTTCTTCTCAAGAAGAGAGCGCCGATGAGCATGTGAGCGCCTTCGTGCGACATCGTCTGCATGATGTCGATGTTTTTTCTGAAAAAGAATTTATGGAAAATGAGATAAATGATAAAGCCGACGCCCATCCATAGATAACCGGAATATAAGTCGCTCATAGATGCGTTTACTGCAAACACTATGGTTCTATAAAATTCAAAGGCAGCGATGATTAAGCCTATGATTAAAAGAAACACGGTGATGAATCTACGGAATTTACTCATAGCTAAACATTTATAAAGTTAGTAAATCTATTTTTTCTCGGGTGTAAAATTAAGAAAAAATAGATAAGGTATTACATCTTTATAAAAATAAATCGGCAGCAATTCCGTCGGCAAAGAGTTTGCCTTCTTCGCTCAGAAAATATGTGTTATTTTCTTTTAACATTTCGCCATTATCGAGATGTTTCTTAATGTTTTTTAAGAAATGATGAGCGTAAGATTTTCCGTAGTCGCGTTCTATTTTTTCGATGTCGCAGCCCCAAGATGTGCGAAGTGAAGTCATGATATATTCGTTGAATTTGTCGTCGCGACTGAGGATTTCTTTATCGAAATAATCTTCAGAATTTCCGATAAGTTGTATGTATTTCGTGAGGTTTGAGATGTTCCACTGACGTGAGTTTCCGTCGTAGGAATGAGCAGAAGGTCCTAGTCCGAGATACTTCTCGTCTCTCCAATAAATGCTGTTATGTTGCGAGCGGAATCCTTCTTTCGCGAAGTTGGAAATCTCGTAATGCTCGAATCCGTTTCCCTTTGTTCTCTCGACTAAAATATTATAATGACGTATTGTCTCTTCTTCACTAACACTTTGTAATTCACCTTTTTCTATGCGTTGTCCTAAGATGGTCTTAGGTTCTACTGTCAAGGCGTAGGCAGATAGATGAGTGATGTCTGTAGAGAAGAAAATATCGAGGTTTTTGTTCCATTTTTCTTCTGTCAGAGTCGGCATTCCGTATATCAGGTCGAGGGTGATTTTCTCGAAGTCGGTGTGCTTCAGATCTTCCAAAACCTGCATCGCATGTCTGGAGTCGTGGCGTCGTCCGAGGTACTTCAAATCCTCGTCATTGAAACTCTGTATGCCGACGCTCATACGGTTTATCCCTATCTGTTTCAGAGACTCCATTTTCTCTCTGTCGATGGTGTCGGGATTGATCTCGAGAGTGATTTCCGGACTGGAGATGATTTCATAATTTTTATTAAGAAGATCTAAAATTCCCTCAATATTTTTAACAGAAAGAAGTGAAGGAGTTCCGCCTCCGAAATATATCGTTTTCACAGTCTCGTCTCCGAGATAATTCTTGCGCAAGACAATCTCCTTCTTCAATGCTTCAACATAGTCGTTAATCTTGCTTTGCGAAGCTAATGAAAAGAAGTTGCAGTATGCGCATTTGCTCTTGCAAAAAGGTGTATGAATGTAAATTCCAGCCATGCTGCAAAATTAAAATATTTCTGGATGTTTTATATAGAAAAAAATCTTATCTTCGTAGGCTATTACAATAGAAGAATGTATGAGTGTATATAACAGATTATCAGATACTTCAAAAAAGAAATTTGTCGTTTTAATAGATCCTGACAAACCTACCGACGAACAGATTGTCGAAATAGTCGAGAAATCGGTAAAAGTTGGTGTCGACTTTTTCTTTGTCGGCGGAAGTCTCCTCACAACTGATAGTCTGGATAATTGCATCAAACTCATCAAGAAACACTGCGACATTCCTGTGCTGATTTTCCCTGGCAATTCGTTGCAGATCAGCAAATGGTGCGACGGATTTTTGTTGCTTTCTCTCATCTCGGGACGTAATGCTGATATGCTCATCGGACGTCATGTCATCTCTGCTCCTTATCTCAAACTTTATGGCAATGAGATAATCCCTACAGGTTATATGCTTATTGACGGCGGCAAGCAGACTTCTGTCTCTTATATGAGCAACACAACACCGATACCGCACGACAAGGACGATATCGCAATGTGTACCGCTCTCGCTGGCGAGATGTTGGGATTGAAAATCATATATATGGATGCAGGATCAGGAGCGTTGGAACCTATTTCTGCCGATATGATTGCCAAGGTGAAAAAGACAATAGAGATTCCTCTTATCGTTGGCGGCGGCATCAATACTCCTGAAAAAGCTGCTAATGCCGCAAAGGCGGGCGCCGACATCATCGTGGTGGGCAACGCACTGGAAAAAAGCATCGACAAACTCAAGGAATTTGCTGACGCTGTACACAATTCATAATGCATAATTCATAATTAAAATACATTATCATGAAAAAGACATTTTTATTAATTGCATTGATTTGCATTTCTGTAAGTTCAATCTTTGCTCAAGAAAAGAAGATGCTTACTCCAAATGATGCTGCTTATCAAAATCGTAGCGTTTATCCTGTTGGCAAAAACGTAAAATGGTTGACAAATACCGACAAGTATATCTTTACAGAAGGTAACGACCTTATGGTTCAAGATGTTAACGCAAAGAACGCAAGCGTTATGCTGACATTAGACCAAGTCAACTCTTATTTGAATCAAGCTGGCATGGACAGCATCAAACGTCTTCCTAACCTCACATGGATCGCTGCTGACCAAGCATACTATTATAGCTTCGATAAAAACACTAACAACATCAATCTCAATCTTCTAGATGTTAAAGCTAAAAATGTCAAGAAAGTGACAGCAATACCTTCAAATGCTGAAAACTATACAGTTACAACACCTTCTTTGAAAGTCGCTTATACTATCGACAACAACTTATATTATGCTGATGGCGACAATCAAGTACAAGTTACAGACAACGCAGAAAATGTTGTTGCTGGTCAATCAGTTCACCGTAATGAATTCGCTATCGAAGGCGGTATCTTCTGGTCACCTGACGGAAGCAGACTCGCTTATTATTCAATGGACGAAAGCATGGTGACAGACTATCCATTAGTCGACATCACAGAACGCGTCGCTACTGCAAAACCTATCAAATATCCAATGGCAGGCATGACAAGTCACCAAGTTACATTGAAGATATATAACACAACAAACGGCGAAGAGACAGTCGTTAAGACAGAAGGTCCAGCTGACCAATATCTTACAGCAATCACATGGAATCCTAACAACGAGATGATTTACATCGGCGTCTTGAACCGCGGTCAAAATCATCTTCAATTCAATGAATATAGCGCATTGAACGGCGAATATTTACAGACTATCTTCGAAGACAAAGACGAGCAATATGTTGAACCTGTTGGTCCAGCTCACTTCTTGCCAAACAGCACAAAGGAATTTTTATGGCTCGCTCAACGCGACGGTTTCTATCATATTTGGAAACATAACACAGTGACAAAAGAAGCAAAACAAATCACAAAAGGCGACTTCGTCATCACATCATTCGAAGGATTCGACAAGACTGGAAACCACGTTTATTACACTTCAACAGAGGTAAGTCCTTTGGAACGTCATTATTACAAACATAATATCAAGAGCGGTAAGAAAGTAAAGGTCACAAAACAACACGGAACACACGACGTTGCACCAAGCGCTTCAGGAAAATATTTCTTGGATTCATATTCAAGCACCGACGTTGCAAGAAACATCGACATCATGGATGTTAACGGCAAGATGGTTACACGTTTGCACGAAGCAGAAGATCCTTTGAAAGAATATAACATCGGAACTGTCGAACTCGGCACATTGGAAGCAGAAGACGGACAAACTCTTTACACACGTCTCATCAAACCTTATAACTTCGATGAAAACAAAAAATATCCTGTTATTATCTATGTTTACGGCGGTCCTCACGCTCAATTGATTACAGACTCATGGACAGCAGGCGCTGGTGTTTATTTACATTATCTCTCACAAGAAGGATTCATCGTCTTCACTTTGGATAACAGAGGTTCTGCCGACAGAGGCGAGGCTTTCGAACAAATCATCCACCGTCAATGCGGACAAGCAGAAATGCGCGACCAAAAAGTCGGTATCGATTATCTTAAGTCACTTCCTTATGTCGACGCTGACCGTATCGGAACAGACGGATGGAGCTACGGCGGTTTCATGAGTACAAACATGAAGATCAACTACCCAGAAGATGTAAAGGTCTCAACAGCAGGTGGTCCTGTTATGGATTGGAAATACTACGAAGTGATGTACGGCGAACGTTATATGGACACACCAGAAGAAAATCCAGAAGGATACGAACTCACAAGTTTGGAAAACAAGACAGAGAAACTCGAAGGCAAGTTGATGATCATCCACTGCACAACAGACCCTGTAGTTCTCTGGCAACACTCATTGGTATTCGTTGAAAACTGCATCCACAACGGAAAACAATTAGACTATTTCGTATATCCTGGTCACGACCACAACGTTTACGGTCCTGACAGAGCACACCTCGTAACAAAGATCACTGAATATTTCAAGGCGAATCTTTGATTAAGGACAAAAGGCTAAAGGCTAAAGGCGAAAGTTTAGTCATTTAACCTTAGTCATGATAAAAGACTATCCATTGGGGTAGTCTTTTTTTTATTTCATTTGATTATCTTGTGGTTAAAAAATAATATTAAAATTTTATCAAAAAAGTTTGCAAAGTATCAATAAATATTTAACTTTGCGATGCTCTAATGATGCGAATCATGAAACTTGGGATCTCTCTTTAATCCCACCCAATTATTGATTTTTTTGAAAGTTGTTTTTTAGATTTTTGAAAGTTTATTTTCTCAAAAAAATATACTCCAAATTTTTTTATTAACTAATTTTTTACAATTATGAAAAAAGGTTTACTTTCATTTGCACTTATTGCAATGGCATTAGGCGTAAACGCTCAAGTCGGCGTCAAGACTGTCACCACAGCTAATGGTACAACTACCAAAGCTTCCAGCGAAGTTGTTCAGCAGAAGAGCAACAGAGCTACAACTTCTGATGCAGAGATTGTCTGGCATCACAACGAAGAATATGCTATCGGTGGTAATGCATGGATTTCAGATGAAGTAGGCAACGTAGTTATTAATTGGGAAGTTAATGACAAACGATTCGAATCATTTAGTGAAAACGGTATCTCAGAATGGAATTATGCGACAGAGAGCGACTGGCCATTCACAGCTGCAAATAAAGCTGGTAGTCTCTACGCTGTTGCTGATGAAACCAAATTGATATTATTAGATAACACAGGAGCAATTTTAGCAACAATCAATCCTGGTGGTCCTGTTGGCGCAGTGGCTGTAAATAAAGAAGGTACAGCTATTTATCTTTCATATGGTACAGGTTCTTATGAAAATAATAATATGGTTGCTTTTGTGGCACGTTACACAAAAGACGGTGTCTTGGAATGGGCAACAGAAGCAAAGGTCGGTAGCGATATCGCTGGCATTGCCATCGCTGACGACAACTCAAGATTGATTGCTGCCGACAGAGGTAACAGCGAGATTTACGTCTTGGATCCAGAATCTGGCGACATCCTCCAAGATGGCATCTACTATTATAATAATAGTGCAAAACAACCTCCTGTCTTAAATGCTGACGGCGCTTACCTCGCATGGTGCGATATGGATGGCAAAGGTCACCTCTGCAAATGGGACGGAGATAAATATGTAGAACAATGGAATGCATCACTCAAGATGTCTGGTCAAAGCAGCTGCTGGGGTTACTCAAACGCCATCACTCCTGACGGATCAACAATCTTGTTCGGTACATTAGGATTCGTAAGCGACGGATACGACGGATGTGTCTTCTTGTTCAACAACTATTCAAACACTCCAGTATGGGTTGCAACAACAGGCGGTCCTGTTAATAATTTGGACATCACAGCCGATGGTTCTCTCATCGCTGTAGCAACAGACGGTCCTATGAACCATTCAACAGGTGACATCTTGATTTTCCGTCGTCAAAGCGTTGAACCATTCTTGTCAGTCAACACTCCTGGTTCTATGTGCTATATCGACATCACAGATGATGGCGCTTACTGCGCTGGCGCTGGTAAAGGCGTTCACTCATACGAGATGGGATGGGGCGGTAATGCTTACTTGATTAAATCAACACCTTCTTACGTAGGTTCTATCGCTGCTTCAATCACATTGAATCAAGTAAACGATTTCAGCGACGCTATGATAACAGTAGAAGGTCTCGAAGACTATTATGTATATACTAATGCAGAAGGCGCTGCTGACCTCAAATATATCCCAGAAGGAACATATAGCGTGACAATTTCTAAAATAGGTTTCAATCCTCAAACTATCAACAACGTACAAATCAAAGCCGGTGAAGCAACAGCTCTCGAGGCAACATTGGAACCTGTTGGCGCTCCTATCAAGAACCTCTACGCAACACAAGGTTCTGAAGTGACCGTTAACCTCCGTTGGGATGCATTCGAAGACTCATTCGAAGGATATAACATCTATCGTAAAGACGACATCAACGCAACATATACTGAAGTGTTGGCAACACTCGGAAAAGACGCAACATCTTACGTAGACGAGACTGCAATTCCTACAAAGTCATACTACTATGCAGTAACAGCATCATTGGCAGGTAACCTAGAAACTCCATTGTCAAACAATGCCTACGGTTTCGCATCAACAGCATATATCACAGAAGTCATCGAAGTGTTCAACGGAACAGCTCCAACAATCGACGGTACTTTAGCTGATGGCGAATGGGCTGACGCTTTCAAAGTCGATATCTCCGACTTCACAGGCATCACAGAAAATGTAGAGACATTCGGTACTGTTTATATGTATGTCAAGACAGACGGACAAAAAATGTACATCGGCTTGGAAGACTTCGCTGATACAGAATTGTCAGAAAACGACTGCTTGGCATTGTACTTCGACGACAATAACGACCATGTTTATCCTGCTACTACAGACAACTCAGAAGGTAACTACTGGTTCAAATATAGCGGCGGCACTGGCATCCTCCAATATCGTCCAATCTATGAAACAGGCAGCACAGGCGATATCGTAGTCGTTGAAGGCGCTCAAGTAGCATTCTCAGACGCTACAGGTCACGTAACAGCAGAATTCGTACTCGAATTTGGTAACGCTGATCATCAAATCACTCTCGGCGCTAACAACGAAAGCAGCGTCTACTTGTTCTACAGATCAAGCGGTTCTGATTATCACGCTTACTGGCCATATAACAACATCGACACATTCAGCCCAATAGGCTACGACACATTCAGATTCTTCGTCGATAATGAAGCTCCAGAAGCTCCTGAAAACCTCCGCGTTGACGAAAGCATCTTGGGATGGCGTAACTACGTTCCAGTAAGATGGGATATGCCTGCTGTCGCAGACTTCAGCCACTTCAACGTTTATGTCAACTCCGACGCAGTAGCTTACAAAGTTTATGGCCCAGAAGCAGTTGTCGACGTTGAGTCAAATACTGACTATACAGTATACGTAACAACAGTTGACAACACAGGCAAGGAATCAGCAAAATCAGAAGAATTGACATTCCACGTTGGCAATATCAACGTTGAAGAAATCGCTGCAACAACAGTAAGCTTGTATCCAAACCCAGCATCATCAGTGGTTTACATCCAGACAGAATTGACAGGCGAAGCAACAGCAAACATCGTTGACCTCACAGGCCGTCTCGTAAAGAGCGTCAACATCAGCGATATGCAAAATGCTTCAATCAATGTTGAAGACATTAACACAGGTGTCTATTTCTTCATGATTCAACAAGAAAACACAATCATAGTAAGAAAAGTTACAGTCAAATAAGGCTAACGGCTAAAGTAAAATGAGGCTGTCTAACAAGTGAAGTGAGCCACAAAGTTTGGACAAAAAACTTTGGGGCTCACTTCACTTTTCTTTGTTAAACGGCCTCTTTATTTTGGACGCATTCGATGCGTCCTTACAAAATCATGCGGGACAATAAAACCTGTAGGGACACATCGAATGTGTCCTTATAGCTTTTGAATGCATTCGACGCTGCACTTGGACGCATTCGATGCGTCCTTACAAAATCATGCGGGACAATAAAACCTGTAGGAGGCCGTCTAAAACTCGTTAGACAGCCTCATTTTTTTAACTCCTAACTTCTAATTCCTAATTAATTCCTCTTGAAGATTCCTAAAAATGTTCCAGTTGGACATAAATAATTGCACCAAGGCTTCTTGATGAAGATGGATACAACGACAATAACAGCTGTCAACAATGCCACTTCAAAGATGATAGACTGATAGCTGAAGACACTGAATGGCTCCACCTCACATAGATTCAATCCAATGCCAGATGCATATAGCACTACGAGTGTCAATAATATTATCTTTCTTATGAAAGAAAACAATTTGTAGATTCTAGCCGATACTGTTATCTTCTTGACAGGAATCGTCCCGACGAATTCCTGTACTGCACCGAAAGGACATAAATATTGGCAATAGAACGACTTCTTTGTAATCAAAGGTAATATTATTGATAATATAGCGATGATGATGATGGCGATTTGTATTGCAGGAGAGATGCCGTTGGAAATCCAGTTGTAAAACATTGCCAATGAGAGAAGTGAGTTGGTCCAGAATCCTAATATCAATATTGAGAGTGTCAATGTGATGAAGCGTAATTTCTTTGTCTTCTTAGGATTGAAGAAACATACCAGAGCTAATATCGTCACGATAATCACGCATATCTGTTTTATGAACAAATCCCAGTCCCATGTTTGTAGCTTGGCTTTTTGTGAAGTGAGCTGTTGCATTGACACTTGAAAGGATTGTATTATAGCCATTGACGTGTAGGTACATCCGCTCACAGCATCCACCTGATGGTTAAGAGCCTCTTCGGTGCTGAGGCCGTTCCATGATTCCATGAAACCGCTCTTGAGCACTTTGTTCATATAACCTCTCGACTCTTTGTTAGGGCATGCTTCCACTTCGATGATTCTGTTGTTGTTGTCGATAAATATTGTGAGAGGCGTTGTTCCGTTATATCCGAATATGTTGTCGCTGTAAGGGGATGTGTTGACAGCCTGGCCTAACATATTTCCGTTTTCGTAGATATGATATGAAGAGATGCTGTTTCGTGAGATGCTGTCGGCTGTAGGGAAGTGGTTTTTGGCTTCATCCAAAGAAAGACTGAATTCATATTTTGGATGTGTCAGTTCTTGCTTCTTTATATAGTTCTCATAATTGTTCTTGATCAATGAAAATAATACGGCAACAATTATCAAGTAGTTCAATATTTTGTTGATATGTTTCATAATATATTTTTTTGCAAAAGTAATAATTTCAATCAAATGATTTTTTAAATTTGTGCCTTTAACTTAAAATTAAAAGATTATGGCTAAGATTCAAGATGACAATATCTTATATTCTTTGTTGAAACCATTCGTCGATTATCATTTGAGAAAGTCTTTTCGTCGTTATAAAGTTGTTGGACAAGAGAATATTCCTCAGGATGCAGCCTGTATTTTTGGTGCGAACCATACTAATACCTTGATGGATGCTCTTGTGCTTCTCTCTATGAATAAAGAGAAAAAGGTCTTCATCGCCCGTGGTGATATCTTCAAGAAACCATTTATAGCTAAGCTGATGCACTTCTGCCGTATTCTTCCAATCTACAGAATACGCGACGGATTCAAAAGCGTGAAAGACAATAACTCAGAAATCATCGACAAGGCAGCCGATGTGGTACGTGATAATGTTAAGCTTTTCCTCTATCCTGAAGCAGCTCACAGAACCAAGCATTCATTGCGTCAACTCAGCAAGGGTATCTTCCATATCGCCCTCGAAGCTAACAGACAATTCGGTCATGAGAAGCCTGTGTATATAGTTCCTACAGGTATAGAGTACGGTGATTATTTCCGTTATCGATCAACGGCTCTTATCAGCTTCGGCGAGCCTATCAATGTGACGGAATTCATAAATCAGCATAAAGATGAAAACGAAGCTCTTCTGATGAACGGATTGCGTGATTTGCTTGCTGAACGTATGGCAGCACGTATATCATTCATTCCTGACAGCGAGGAAAATTACGATGCGATATGGGAATTGACAAAGATAAAGGCAGGCTGCAAAGGCGGTTTGGAGGAACGTCTGGAGCGTAATCAAAAGACTATAAAGGAAATTTTGGAATGGAAGGAAAGAGAGCCAGAGAAAGCACAGGCTCTGTTAGAAAAAGTCAATAAGTTTATCAAGAAACGCAAGAAGAAAGGCATCTCTGTGACTTCTGTAGCTAAGGACAAACCATATGTCGCAGCTTTGTGGAAGAGCCTGGTAGCTGTCTTGGGATTACCTTTATACATAGCATCAGCTCTCGCTACATTGCCAATATGGGTTGTTACTATGATATTGAAAGGCAGTTTCAAAGATAAGGCTTGGGGCAATACTGTAAGCTTCGGCGTTGAGACAATACTTCATCCGCTTATGATGGTGTTGTGTATAGCTCTGACCTTTAGCTTGCTTCCATGGGAGATTGCATTGGCGAGCAGCATATTCTATTATTATAGCTATATGTATTTCGTCGACTTTGGTGAGTTCCTTAGAAGATGGGCGTCAGACGTGAGATGGTGTTTCAATAAGAAACTAAGAAAAATGAAATCACAGAATTTCAGAATAAGCTGATATAAATAGAAAGAGTTGCCCGATTATGAGCAACTCTTTTAATTTTATTAATATTTGGTGATTTTATCTATTATGACTTCATCTTTTGTCGTTATGTGTATGATGTAAGTTCCGCTTCTGAAGACTTTCATATCGATGGTGAATGTCTCGTCTTTCATGTCTTCATTGAGAAGCATTGCGCCTGTTGCGCTGAAAATCTTGATGTTGATGATGTCTTTAGCCTTTATGGTGAGATAGTCTTTCACTGGGTTAGGGCATATCATATTGGAGAAGTCTTCCTCTTCCTCTTCAGGTTTTTGTGTGGTCACGCAAAGAGTGTCTGATTCAGAGATGAGCAATTCGTTATGATATGCTTTGACTTTGTAACATATAGTTCCTAATTCAGCGTTTGTTGTGAATGATGATGTTGTTAAGTCTGATGCTAACAGCATGTCACCTTTGTATATATTATATGTCAAAGGCACGTCTGAACCATCATATGTTACGTAAGCTCTCAACATCCATGAATATTCCATTCCGTATTCCAATGCTGGCACCCATTTGCTTCCCGCTTTGATCATGCCGCTATTAGGGTCGCCAACATATTTGCCGCATGGTATAGGTGGCGTAGATGCACCCGATGACTTCGCCACGATCCACAGGTCTTTGTCTGGGTTGAATGGAATTTCACCCAAGTCGAATCTCACATAGTCATTAGTATTATGCGTCTCAAACATTCCTGAGAAAATCATCACGCTGTCGTGAATCTTTTCGCCATTATATATTTTAAATGTGTAATTAGCATCGCAGGCATCAAACATCTCGAGATATGACAATTTTGAATCTCTATAATCTGTCATCAATTTTGATGGAATTATTATCGCCCAGTTATATGTGTTAGATCCTATGTTAGTGACATATTCTCCATCATCGTATCTAAGCAAGCCCTTTGGTTCAGGAGCGCTCCAGTTAATTGTCACCGCTCTCTCGACCACCGTTGCTGTTGCCTGCAAAGTGTCGTAATGACTCTTCATCACAGAAACGAAACATTCTTCAGAAGGCGCTGAAACGTAGTCATCTATAACACTAATAACAGTGTATTTGTAAGATCCCGACATTGGCACTTCCTCATCCACATAATTAAAATCTGTTATATTTTCTGCAATCACCACGCCATCGCGCAACACGGTGAATTTTTCCACTTCTGCCATAACTCTCCATGTGAGATTGACCTTGCCATTGTTCGCAGAAGCAAGCAAATCAACAGCTTGCATACATGAATTATCTCCTGTTGCCATGATTTCTGTCAAGAAACCTTCTGTCAATTCTGAAGATACATATATCTCTTCTTCCTTGTTAGTCACAACGAAAGAACATTCAGAATCGTCCCATCCTGCAACCCATTCCAATGTTATCTTAGTTCCTTCTGGAACCACGATTGTCTTTGTGATATCTTCTGGAGAATACATAGTGAAATACATCTCATCCATTCCCTTATCGAATGATGCCTTTATTTCTGCACCTTGCCATCCATGATCGTTGTTGGCATGCATTTTAACAGCATATTCCAAATATTTTCCAGTTATAATACTTTCTATATTAGTACGATATGACTCTTCATTGCCATCTTGAGCAGTCACATAATATTCATGACGACCTGAATCGAATGTGTCATATTTATCGTTGAAATAATTCTCTTCCACCTGAGCGACAGCCACGCCATCACGATATACATTGTAATATTGAGCTGTTTCTGAAGCGTCCCATTTCAATTCCACAACGCCATCTTTGCTATTCACGTTAGCCACGAGGTTATGAGGATCGAGGTCTGTCTCAAGAGGACGATATGTGAAAGTCATCTGGTCGCCGACATATGAAACATCGGTGATATTGAATTCAAAGTCCAGAGTGTTCTTGTTCAAGAATGGATATGGATCTGTGTCGTAGTTGAATACTGTTTTGCCATAGTCTTTGTTGTATGCAGCTGCGTTGATGCTGCCGTTTTTGTTATAAGAACCTCCTGGACGGAAGATATACACTTCGTCGAAGGTGTCGTACCCGTTATGGTCGGCGCAGCCACGGAAACGGGTGTCTATTCTGGATATGATGATACCAGCAGAAGGAATACCTTTTTCAAAGAAGTTGTTTTTATTTCTAAATTCGATAAAGTAATATTGGTCAGGGTCTGATGATGCTATTTTGTAGCAGTTTCTTCTTCCGCCTTCCCATGAATTTGCCTCTAAGGTATATGTGCCGTATTCTTTTATTTCAGGAATTCTGTCAATCCATGTTCCGTATTTATATTTCATGTAAACACTTGAGTGTTGTGGAGGGCTGGCGTTGCCGCACATCAAGTCCCAAGGACCAGCAGGAGACAGGTGGTCTGATACTGAGTTGTAGTGATATAAGTCAGGGAAGCCCAAAGAGTGTGACATCTCATGACATAATGTTGATACGGAGAAGTATGTTGAAGTCTCAAGTTGGAAGTTGAATGTTCCTACTCTTTTTCCGTTGATATAAGCTTCTTCTCCATACATTGACCACATGTGAGGCCAGAGCAGGTCGCTCCAGTCGCCTACATTGCCTTTCACCACGAAAATCACGTTGTCGATGTAACCGTCGTTATTACGGTCTATGTCCAAGTCGGCAGGAACTTGGTCTGCTACGTATTCCACAGCTCTTTTCAAGAGAGGGAACTCACGTTCAGCCTGGTTGGTGTAGCCATCTGGGTTTGTAGTAGGATTATAAGGCTGATAATAATTTCTTGGGTAGATGTCTTCATAGGCAAGCAGTCTATCGCCGTCGGCTATAGGATAACAGTAAGATTCCATTGACAACTGGTTGTATGTTGCTTTCTTGAAGTAGTTGTTCATGGAGATGTCGTAATAGCCGTCGTAGTTAAACATAGAGTCTATTTCTGTCTTTGTGGTCATGAATTCGCCGTCGCCTTTGAATTTGATGAATATTACCAGGTTGTTGTAGACTCCATGGTTGAGGTTTTTGGCGTCTCTCATTTCAGGCACTTCCATCATCTTCCTTCTTTTCTGATATTCTTCTTGGGATATCATGATGTTAGGTTTGATGCCTAATGACTTAGGGTCTGTTATTCCTGCTATGTGTGTTGTTGGTGTTATGCTGCCTCTGCTGTCGGATGTAGCATATACGAAGTAGCCGTTCTCGGCTTGTACGATGGTGTATCCTTCAGCATCATGAAGTCTGCTGTAAAATTCGTCGCCTGATGCGAAGCAGTATAATTTAGTTCCGTCAGGTTGTGTGAGGATTTTCTCTACGTTTTGAAATGGAGCAGCAAAAACAGCAGTCGTAAAGAGCAGCATTATTGCTAATAGTAATGATTTAATTCTCATAGATTGTATAGTTTTTATTTTGTTTTTAATCTTCGATAGTCGTTTTCTCATTTAATCCTTCCACTACCATCACTATCTCGCCTTTTACTTCTTTTTTGCTGAAGTATTCCAATACCTCTGCGAGAGTTCCTCTTACGTTTTCTTCATAAATTTTAGTGAGCTCACGTGCTACTGATACGCGGCGTTCTGGTCCGCATACCTCAATGAGCTGTTGTAATGTCTTTACGAGTCGGAATGGAGATTCGTACAAAATAGTGGTGTATCGGTTGTTGGCTATTTCGTTTAGTTTTGTTTGTCTTCCTTTTTTATGAGGCAGGAATCCTTCGAATATGAAGTGGTCGGCTGACAGTCCCGAGTTGACGAGAGCTGGTACGAAGGCGGTAGCTCCAGGGAGGCATTCTACTTCCACGCCGAGTCTGATACATTCTCTTACCAGCAGGAATCCCGGGTCGGAAATTGCTGGCGTGCCGGCGTCTGTCACCAATGCCATCTTTTCGCCTGCCAGGATGCGTTCGGCGAAGCTTCTCACCACTTTATGTTCGTTGTTGATATGGAATGCCGACATTGGCTTGCTGATGTTATAATGTCTTAGCAGATTTCCGCTGGTACGTGTGTCTTCTGCCAATATGACGTCGACCTCATCGCGCAGTACGCGTAGAGCCCTCATCGTGATGTCCTCCAAATTACCTATTGGAGTAGGTACTAAATATAATTTCATAATTATTCTGTTATATGCATTATGAATTACATAAATCTTCTTTCTACTAAAATATCGAGTTTCTTATAAGCTTCAGATTCGCAGTCCCATTGATACTCTATTTGAAGCTCGCTCATATAAGTCTTGGCGCCAAGCAATGTAGAGAAGTTATTTAATGTTCTTATTGACTTGTTGTATTTCTCCATGCTGCCGCCGAACAATTCATTAAGGAGCAAGAACTTGTCGTTGATGCCTATTGCCGTTGCCAAGTCGGCCACTGGCTTTCTTTGCAGACGAGCGGCGAGGCTGTTATCGACAGCGGTCTCAAGCTTGTCGCCCAATGTCTGTGCTTCTATTGTATAAACTTTTTTATATGCCCTTATACCAGAATCTGATGGCTCCTGTGGAATACTGCTTTCAGTCTCTGCAGCTTTAGGACTTTCTAATTCTTCCTCTTCAACTTCCTCTGTTTCATCTTCATCCTGAACTCCTGAATCCCTGAAATCCTCTTCCTCCTCGGCTTCCTCTTCAAATTCAAATCTTTCAAACTCTATTACAGATGTCTCGAATTCATTGGTTTCAGGTTCATTCTCATAGTCAGTCTCATCTTCATCATCAAATTCTTTTTCCTGTTCATCAAATTCTTCAAACTCATCTTCTTCCTCCTCAAATTCCTCTTCCTCCTCAAATTCCTCATCCTCCTCAAATTCCTCATCTTCCTCAAAAACCTCATCTTCCTCAAAACCCTCAATTTCCTCAATTCCTGAATTCCTGAATTCCTGAACTCCTTCTTCCACTTCCATAGGAATAGAATCTACATCCATATTGCATTTTACTGAGCATAAAGTATCGTAAAGCTTGCGAGTGTTTTCCATCAAAAGATCAACATCGAGTTGGTTCATTAATTTATTGTTTCTAATCAAGAAGTTGACCTGATTAGACATCTTATTCAATATTCCATCTATATGGAAAATTACACTATTTTGCTTATTATTTGTCTCTTTCATATCAAATATTTTTTAACTTTGCTCGGCAGAACAAAAATATAAATTTTTTACATATTTTTGACAACTTTGTTGAAAAAGATTAACGCAGCAGATTGTATAAAATTGTAGCCTATCAAGCTAGTATTAAATAATTTTAAAATTTAAGAATATGAAAAAACACTTACTTTCATTATTGTCTATTTTATTGATGACATTTGCCTTGCAAGCACAGGACACGATTCAAAATAATGATAAAAACAAGAAGGAAAAAATTTATAACGAAAAAGGCGAACTTATCAAGAAGGGCTGGAATGTAGGACCTCTTCCTGTGGTGGGCTACAACTCCGACCTTGGCTTTCAATATGGAGCATGCGTTGATATTTTCAACTACGGCGATGGTTCACGCTATCCTAAGTTCGACTATAAGATGAACCTCGAAGTCTCAGCTTATACCAAAGGTTCTGTCAACTTACGTTTCTACGGCGATTATTATAGTCTTATCCCAAACTCTCGTCTCTTCGTTGACGCTGGCTATTTTACCGACAAACGTTTCGAGTTCTATGGCTTCAACGGTTTTGCATCGCCTTACTATAACGACTTGTATATCATGAATCCTTTGATGGAAAACTTCAATGCAGACTACAACAGCATATTCTATAGAATGGATCGCAAGCAGTTCAGATTCAATTCCAGTCTGCGTCGCCAGTTTCCTTTCGGCAAGAATTTGTACTATGGCGTAGGTCTCAGCTATTTCAACTATAACACTGGAAGAATAGACATTGAAAACAAAGAATTCGCTTACGACCAGCAAAAGTCATTGTATGAATTATATCGCGAAAGCGGTCTCATCAAAGAGAACGAAGCCGACGGCGGCAATGTCACACAATTAAAACTCGCTTTCATCTATGATTCCAAAAACCACGACAGTGACCCTACTAATGGAGCATATTTCGAAGCTACTGTGACTGCAGCTCCTGACTTTATCGACGGCGACGGCTACAGTCATGCTACCTTCAACGCTGTGTGGCAACAATATATTCCTATCGTAAAAGAAAACCTCACCTTTGCCTATCGTTTGGTTACACAAAATGTTATTGCAGGTGACATTCCATATTATGCTATGTTCAATGCCAACATGCTTTATTATAAGAAAATGTCGACTGACGCTATCGGCGGTGCCAACTCGGTACGTGGCATCAACAGAAACAGGGTCATCGGTGCTGGCTACGCATGGCTTAATGCTGAACTTCGTTGGAAAGTGACACGTTTCCAATTCATCAACCAGAATTGGAACGTCGCTCTTAATCCATTCTTCGATGCTGGCATGGTGACACAAAGCTATCGCCTAGAAGAACAAGAAGCTGCATGGTCTGTAATTGAAAAAGAATACAATCTCTCAGAAAATGAGAAAAACTTATTGTACAGCGGCGAGAAAGAAGGCCTTCATACTTCAGCAGGCTGTGGCTTGAAACTTATCATGAATAAAAACTTCATAATCTCAGCTGAAGCAGCCAAATCACTTGATGCAAGAGACGGAGAAGGTCTGAGAGTATACATCGGATTTAACTATCTGTTTTAATGGCTAATGAATAAAGGCTAAAGACTTCGTGCACGGTGCCTGAGCTTGTCGAAGGCACAACGAGCGGCGCTTCGACAAGCTCAGCGACCGAAGGAAAGACGCAAAGACTAATGACTAACGACTAATGTTTTTTACTATTAACCTTTAGACTTTAGCCTCTTGTCTTTAGACTTTTAAAAAAATATTTGAACAAAATTTACGTTGAAATTATTAATGGATAAAATTTAAACATATGAAAACATTGAAAAGATTAACTCTTATGATGGTTGCTTTGTTACTTACTGCAACCATGGCTTATGCACAAAAACCTAACATCCGCATTCTTGCAACAGGCGGTACTATCGCTGGCGCTGGCGGCTCATCAACAGCAACAAACTACACTGCTGGTCAGATGGCTATCGCTACATTGCTCGAGGCAGTGCCTGAATTACAAGATATCGCTAACTGCGAAGGTGAACAAGTCGTACGCATTGGCTCACAAGACATGAGCGATGAGGTATGGCTTATCTTGGCAAAGAGAATCAATGAATTATTGCAAGATCCTAATGTCGATGGCATAGTCATCACTCACGGCACCGACACTATGGAAGAGACAGCTTACTTCTTGAATCTCACAGTAAATAGCGACAAACCTGTCGTTATGGTTGGTGCAATGCGTCCTTCAACAGCTATCAGCGCTGATGGCCCTCGTAACCTCTACAACGCTGTTGTTACAGCTGCAGCTCCTGAATCAAAAGGCAAAGGCGTTCTCGTTGTTATGAACGACAACATCCTCGGTGCAGAAAGCGTGACAAAAATGCATACCACAGGCGTTCAGACATTCCAAGCTCCTAACGCAGGACCTCTCGGATACGTATTCAACAGCAAGGTTTTCTACAACCAAGAGCCTTTAAAGAAACACACAACAGAATCTGTTTTCGACGTGACAAACCTAAACGAATTGCCAAAAGTCGGTATCGTTTACAGCCATGCAGGCGTTAATGCTGATATGGTTGAACCAATGTTGAAAAACGACTATAAAGGCATCATCCACGCTGGCGTTGGTAACGGAAACATCCACAAAGACGTATTCCCAGTATTGGAAAAAGCACGTAAAAAAGGCATTCAAGTGGTTCGTTCTTCACGCGTCCCAACAGGACCTAGCACCCTCGACAATGAAGTTGACGATGCTCACTACCAATTCATAGCTTCTCAACAACTCAACCCACAAAAAGCTCGTATCTTATTGATGCTCGCATTGACAAAGACCAACGACTGGCAACAAATTCAAGAATACTTTAATCAATATTAATAAGTCATAAAGACGCAGAGTTACAGAGACACAAAGTCTTTGAGTCTCTGCGTCGTAAAAAACAGTTGTTTATGAAAAGACTTCTCTCATTATTAATCATCGCTTTATGCGTCATCAACGTTAAAGCTCAGGAACTTTCAGTCAGCCCAACAAAAAGCACATCTTTGTATGAGGAGCTTTCAGGCGTAAAGAAAAAGACAGACAAGTTTAACCTTTATATGAACATGAACGGCAGCTTCGACGCTATGTTCAACGATGCAGGCTTTGAGCAAGGCAAGTTTTATATGCGTCAGCTTCGTATCGAGTCGAAAGGCAATGTCAACGAATGGCTCTCATATCGTTGGCGTCAACGTCTCAATCGTCCTAACAACGGCGGCAGTAATATCGATAACCTTCCTACCTCTATCGATATCGCTGGCATCGGTGTCAAGTTGAGCGACAAATGGTCTCTCTTCGCTGGTAAACAATGTGCTGCATATGGTGGTTTCGAGTTCGATGCTAATCCAATCGAGATCTATGAATACAGCGATATGATAGAATATATGAGCAACTTCATGACTGGTATTAACATCGGTTATGACTTCATGCCAGGACAACAAATCAACTTCCAAATCTTGAACAGCTTGAATGGTCCTTTTGAAAGCATGTATGGAACATTCTCTCCAGAACAGTCACATTGGATGCCTGGTGGTGAAAGTGTCGTTGCAACTCCATCAAAACTTCCTTTGGTTTATACTTTAAACTGGAACGGTAATTTCAGCGATATCTATAAGACACGCTGGTCAGCTTCTATCATGAGCCAAGGTAATGGCCCAGCAGGTGTGAAAAACTTATACTATTTTGCATTCGGTAATGAATTCACATTTGGCAAGTTCAATATGTACATCGACCTTATGTATTCAAGCGACGACATCGACCGTAGTGGTATCATGACAGAAATAGTTGGTCAAGTACAAGGTCACAATGTATTTGAAGCAAATTATTTGTCATTAGTTTCTAAGTTAAACTATCGTTTTGCCGACAAATGGAATGTCTTTGTCAAAGGTATGTACGAGACAGCTTCTGTCATAGTTAGAACAGATCCTGCTGCATATCCATTTATTAAAAATGGCAAATACCGCACTTCATTAGGTTATCTCGGCGGCATTGAATATTATCCTATGGAAAGCAACTTACACTTCTTCTTGACATACGTCGGACGTTCATACATATATGAAGAAATTGCTAATAAGACAGATTACAACACTAATCGTGTTTCATTAGGTTTCATCTATCAGTTGCCGATGTTCTAAATAAAGGAAGTAAGGATATAAGCGGAGGCTGTCTAACAAGTTTAGACGGCCTCTTTTATTATATGTTTTTGCAGAGTCTCAATTCGAAATATGTGTATTCATCTCCCAACACTTCTATAGCAGCTGATAGAGAAGGGTCTTCTGTTTCTTCAAAATATTCTCTTATCGTTTCGTAATGTTCTTTGCTTACAAAATCCTCTGCCTGATAGAATCCGTTTTTGACTATTTCTAGTATATGTCCTTCTATGGTGCTTCGTGCCAGTCCTCTTCCTTTGGCAATCTCATCAATGCTGAAGTCTTCGTCGAGTAGCTCCAATGTCTTCATGGTGCTGCTTGACAGTTTCATCTCTTTGTTGGATTCCTCATCTTCGAACTCACGGCGTTTGAAACCTTGTGATTCCAATACTATATTGATGATGTCGGCTCCGAAGCTCTTGATACGTGTGGTGCCTAACTTTGATATAGACTTCAGTTCTTTTATAGAGACAGGCTTCAGTTCTGCAATCTTCTTGACGACTGTGCCAGGCAGAATCTGATATTCTTCTTTCTCCAGTTCTTCGGCTTTCTCTTTGCGCCATTTTAACAAAGCCTTCGTCAGAGGCAGGTCTTTGCTGTCTGTTGCCTTGCCTTTCAGTTTAACCGACTTGAGGTTCTCTGATTCGACGAGCTTCTTGTTTTTCATCTCTAGATATTTGTCTAGTATGAATCCGTCTTTGGCTATATGAAGGCAAGCGGTCTTGACGTAAAGTATCTCACGTATGCTGTCTAAGACGGTCTTCACAGCAGTGTTGACAGCCTTGTTGTCGGTTTCAGATATCAAGTCGCCTATGTTCTCCAGCTCGTTGAGTTTGTCGAAGAAATACACCGACGCCTTTCTTATTCTCTCATCCAGAAAAGAATTTGTTGTATTGTTGTCTTGTTGCCTTGTTGTCCTGATTATCGCCTCCACCTGTCGTGCGAATCTCATTGCTATATCTATTATTTCTTCTCTGAATAGCCTGCGTTTCTCTGCAATCTTATCGGCGGTTTCTCTTCCGAAGATATTGTCGTTTTCTCTTATCACCTTGGCGAGCCTGTTGATTTGTATTTCCAATTCGTTGAAGGTGAAAAGGTCTATTATTGTCTGATGATGGAATTTCGTTTCTTCATCGCGGAGTTTGTTTTCGTTGGGCTCCAATGAAGGTATTTTGTCGACGAAGCTGTTGATGGTATTGTCGTTATATAATACGTTATGTGATATTTTGGCGTTGAGGACGAGTCCGTTGAGCGAGGTGCATCGGCTCAGCGCTACATAGACTTGTCCGTGAGCGAATGCCATCTCAGCGTTGAGTACCACCTTGTCGAATGTGAGACCTTGGCTTTTATGTATCGTTATAGCCCATGCTGTCTTGAGCGGAATCTGTGTGAAGCTGCCAATCTCTTTCTCTTCTATTTCGTTGGTGTCCTCGTTGAGTGTATATTCGAAGTTCTGCCATTTCACAGGTGTCACGTTGATTGTCTCGTCGTCACATTTCACTATGATGCCATCTTCTTTGTCGTATGCTACGATTTTACCTATCTTGCCGTTGTAATATAGCTTTTCAGGAGAAGGGTCGTTTTTCACGAACATGACTTGTGCTCCAACTTTCAGTTCCAGTGTCTCTTTTGTCGGGTATGCGTTTTCTGGGAATATGCCTGTTATCTCTGCTGTGAATGTCAGTGTTTTGGAGTCTATAGCTTCCAGTTTCTCCTCGTTGATGTTGTCGGCTTGGCTGTTATGTGTGGTTAGGGTGATATAGCCTTCGTCATCTTCAGGCTTGAAGTCGGGAATAAAACGTGAGTTGAGTATGCTGAGGCTGTGGCTGTCTAATCTGTTGTTTCTAACCTGGTTGAGTATGTCGATGAATTCTGTGTCGTTTTGTCGGTAGATATGGTCGAGTTCTACGCAAATGTATGGGTTTTTCTGCAGCACATGGCTGTCGAAGAAATACACGGATTTATAGTAATCTTGCAGCAGTTCCCATTCGTTTTGTCGTGCTACAGGAGCGAGCTGTTGTATGTCGCCTATCATGAGCAGCTGCACTCCTCCGAAGGCCTTGTCGTTACGGCGTACTTTTCTCAGCACGGAGTCGATGGCATCGAGGAGGTCGGCTCGTACCATACTTATCTCATCTATGACGAGAAGGTCGAGGCTGCGCATAATCTTCAGCTTGGTCTTGCTGATTTTCTGATAATTGATGGTGGCGCTGTCGGGTGTGATAGGTCCGAAAGGCAGCTGGAAGAATGAGTGTATGGTGACGCCTCCGGCGTTGATGGCAGCTACACCTGTAGGCGCCACTATCACCATCCTCTTATATGTCTTCATCGCCAGGTTGCGAAGAAAAGTTGTCTTGCCAGTTCCGGCCTTGCCGGTAAGAAAGATATGAACATCGGTGTTTTGCACAAACCTATTCAACATCTCTATCTTTTCATTCTTAAACACGTCAGTTTTCATATTTGTTGTTTTTAAATAACGCATCAATTACATATTGTTTATATTTGGTGTAATTTGACACATCTCTACATATCATTCCTAATTTAAAATGTAGTCTTTCTCAACGAAACTCTAAACGTCGTTCCTTGTCCTATGACGGAGTTCTTGACGAATATCTTTCCTTTGTGGTAGTCTTCTATGATACGTCGTGCCAGTGATAGTCCGAGTCCCCATCCTCTTTTCTTGCTGGTGTATCCTGGCTGGAAAACCTGCTTGAAGGCAGAGCGCTGCATTCCCTTGCCTGTGTCGCTGATGTCGATATAAATGTTCTCTGCATCTTCTGTCATTTCTACTGTCAGTTTGCCGTGGTCTTCCATGGCGTCGAGGGCGTTTTTGGTGAGGTTCTCAAGCACCCAGCTGAAGAGCGCAGCCTCCAGCGGCAGTATGATTTCCCTGTTAGGTGTCTTGATGTCGAACTCGAATTTATTGTTGGAGAAGCGGCGCTTCAGATAATTCATGGTGTCGTTGACAGATGCTACCACGTCTTGTTGAGTAAGGGTAGGGATGGAGCCTATCTTGGAGAAACGTTCGGTGATGGTCCTCATCCTGTCGATGTCTTTCTCCATCTCGGTGGTGCCAATGAATGGAGTGTCCTGCATCTTGAGCAGTTCTATCCATCCCATGAGTGAGGTGAGAGGCGTGCCTATCTGATGAGCCGTCTCTTTTGCCATGCCGGCCCACACCTGATTCTGCTCAGAACGACGCGCGTAGCTGAACAGCAGATATGCCACTATGATGAAGAAGGTGAAGACGAATATCTGGACGATAGGGAAGTAGCTCACTATACGAAGCAGGTCGGAGCTGCGATAATATATGTATGCCTTCTCGCCTTCTAGGTAGTTGACCTCTATAGGCATGTTTTCCGATTTCATGATGTTGAGCTGTTCTTGTACGTAGTCGCTGTTGTTCATCATCTCGGAGTCGAGGTTGCCGTAGCACAATATCTCGTTGCCGGTCTGGTTCAGGATGATTACAGGAACACCGGCGGCGTTGTCGGCTACATCGTTGATGAAGAAGGTGAACATGTCGTCAAGGACATTGCGAAGCTCAGTGTATATAAGCGACTCGTTATAATATAAGGAGGATTCTTTGCCGTAGATGTCGATTTTGATAGGAGGGTAGATGCTGAAGTCGTCTTGCATCTCGGCGTCGAATATTTTCTTGTCCTGATGTTTCTTTTGAAGGTTTATGGCAAGGGTGATGTTGTTGTCGGCATCGGTGATGACGACAGGGATGCTGATGTTGCTTTGGATGATGTCGAGATAGACTCCTATGTTCTCGTCGGAGGTGGCTGCCAGGAATCGGCGATATGCCATGGCGAGCAGCTCCACTCTCTTGCTTTCCTGGTTGCTGACCTCGTTGAAGAACACCTCTGTATAATTCATAAGCTCTGCATGCGTCTGAACAGCCTCGGCCCACATCTTCATCTGCTTCTGTTCCTGAAACGCAAACTTCTTGACAAGATTGTTGGTATAATACATGGAAAGTATAACAATCACCACTGCAACTATAGACAAGGCGATCTTCCATCTTTTCTTCTTTGCGTATAAGTCAACACTGAATTTGTTATTCAACATAATTGATTTCAATTTATGTTTAAACAATAAAAAAACTGATTTAGTACAAAAGTATAAATTATTTCTCAAGATAATTTAAATTACATAGCATTTTTAAGAAAAAATTATCAAGTATTTCGTATCTTTGTAAGTTCATAAAAATAATTAACAAAATGAAAAAAAGCATCTTATTTTTACTATTAACATTATTCTCATTAAATCTAATCTACGCTCAAAATCTTAATGCAATTGAGCCGGAACTACAAGAGGTGTTGAATCAGAAAGGCGATGAAATGATAAGCATCACTATCATTTTGAAATCACAAGCCGATGTGCAGAAACTACAACAGATAGCTGCTAAAGCCACCGACAGAAAAACCAAGAGAGAAACCGTAGTCAATGAATTGAAGAGTTTTTCAAAACACACACAAAGCGACATCATGTCTATCCTCGATGCAGAGTCAAAGAGCGGTAATGTTGATGACGTGAGATGTCATTGGCTTGTCAATGCCATCAGCTGTAATGCAAGTAGCGACATCATCTATCGTATTGCAAGACATGCTGACGTGGAAGTCATCGCTTATGACGAGATGAAATATCTGTTGTGGGACGAAGAAGTCAAGGCTGTTGAGTCAACACGTGGCATGACACAGAATATCACTCATGTCAAGGCTGACGAGGTATGGAACTTGGGATACACTGGACAAGGCGTCACTGTTGCTGTCATCGACACTGGCGTCAACTTCAATCATATAGATTTGGCCGATCATTTATGGGATGGCGGTGACGAATATCCAAACCACGGATATAATACATTGGAAAACAGTCATGATGTCTCCGACGGCTTCGGTCACGGAACACACTGCGCTGGCGTTGTCTGCGGTGACGGAACATCAGGCACTCAGACAGGTATAGCACCTAATGCGACCTTGATGTGTATAAAGGTTATGGACGACACCGGTTACGGCAATGCAACAAGTATCAGTGCAGGTATGGAGTTCGCCATCGAACATGGTGCTGACGTATTGAATATGTCTTTAGGAATTCCTTTCGCTTCATCAGCAGTGAGAGAGATGTTGCGTGGCGCATGTGTCAATGCCTTGGAATGCGGAATAGCAGCTGCTGTTGCTGTCGGCAATGACGGACAGCTGCAGATTTCATTCCCAGTGCCTAACAACGTGAGAGTTCCAGGAGGCTGCCCTCCACCATGGATCCACCCTGACCAAGAAAGCAATGCCGGCGGATTGTCATGCTGCATAGCAGTGGGCGCTGTCGACTTCAACAACGTGAGAGCTGCATTCTCGTCATACGGTCCTTTCACATGGCAAGAGACTGCATACGCCGACTATCCTTATAACCCAGGCATGGGACTCATCCGTCCCGACATCAGCGCTCCTGGCGTGGGCATAGTCTCTGCATCTCCTAACAACAACAACGGACATGTCACTATGGAAGGTACTTCACAGGCAGCACCTTGCGTGGCAGGCGTGATAGCTCTTATGTTAGAGAAGAATCCTGAAATATCTCCAGCTGAGATAAGCATGATATTAGAAACAACAGCAGTTAAGATTGAAGACAACAAAAACAACTATACTGGTTCTGGCTGTATCAACGCATTGGCAGCTGTACAAAGCATAGAAGGCGGAGAAGTGGTCGACCCATGTGACGCTCCAACAAACCTCAACGCTGCCGTTGAACAAGACGCCGAAGGCTACGAATATGTATTCAAAACAACATTGACATGGAATGAAGTAGCTGATGCTATATCATATAATGTATATGTCAATGGAGAATTATATGAGACTGTAACAACAATATCTAGCGTTTACGGTACAGACGAAGAAGGAACATTGAATATCGCAGTTTCTACAAAATGTCAAAATGGTGAGTCTGATATGTCAGAAAGCATAAGCGTCGTTCTTGAAAAAGAAGTTATGCCATGCGATGCTCCGATAAATCTCAATGCTACAATAGAACAAGATGCTGAAGGTTATGACTACAACTTCAAGGTCACGATGACATGGGATGCTGTTGACAATGCAAGTCAATATGTTGTTTATCTCGACGGAATTATCTTAGATGTTACATCTGTCAATTCATATGTCAAAGGCTTCGATGAAGAAGGCACACATTCATTTGCTGTCGTCTCTATCTGTGTAGAAGGAGAGTTTGAGATGTCTGAGGCTTTCGAATTTGAACTTGTAGGAGAATCTATTGAAGAATATGAAAACAAATTCGAGATATATCCTAATCCAGTCGATGATGTCTTGTGCATAAAGTCAGACAATATCATCAAAGAGGTTAACGTCTATAATATCGTTGGCATTAAGATGGCTACGGTCAGCAGTCAGCAATCAACAGTAAATATCGACATGAGCGCTTTCAACTCAGGAGTTTACTTTGTTGAAGTCGACGGAAAAATCTTTAGGGTAATCAGAAATTAATGCATAATTATATTGATATCATGTAGGAGGCTGTCTAACAAGTTTTAGACGGCCTCCTACAGGTTTTATGGTCCCACATGATTTTGTAGGGACGCATTGAATGCGTCCAAGTGCAGCGTCGAATGCTTTCAAAAGCTATAAGGACACATTCGATGTGTCCCTACAGGTTTTATGGTCCCACAAGATTTTGTAGGGACGCATTGAATGCGTCCAAGTGCAGCGTCGAATGCTTTCAAAAGCTATAAGGACACATTCGATGTTTCCCTACAGGTTTTATTGTCCCGCATGATTTTGTAGGGACGCATCGAATGCGTCCAAGTGCGGCGTCGAATGCATTCAAAAGCTATAAGGACACATTCGATGTGTCCCTACAGATTTTTTGTCCCACAAGATTTTGTAAGGCC
>JAFZDU010000012.1 GCA_017561025.1 Bacteroidales bacterium
AAAGAGGCGATTTTCATCGTCTCTTTTTTGAGGGTGGAAGATGGGACTCGAACCCACGACCCACGGAACCACAATCCGGTACTCTAACCAACTGAGCTACATCCACCATCTGATTGCGAGTGCAAAGATACAACTTTTTTCATTCAAAAATCAAGTTCTACAATATTTTTTTTTATTTTTGTTTTTCAAAGAAAAATATGATGAATAAAAACAAGATTTTATCACCTAACCAAATCGCAATACAACGTTTCAAGAAAAACGTCACTGGTGTTATATCATTGGTTTTTATATCATTATGCGCACTTATCGCGATATTTGTTTATTTCATAATTCCCGACAAGGCGCCTTATGCCAACACTCAGATTTTGGAGATAAGCACACAAAAACCGGGATTTGAAGTAGATATGCTACTCGTTCCGAAACAAAATTCTGCAGAAAAAAGAGGATTTTTCGCACAAATGATGAACGGTCAGCCTTCCTCCTACCGACAAATCCCCTTCGATTCTATCAATATTGAAAAAGATAAAACTACCGTTTATATATTCAATCCAGATAAAAACTGCCGGAACAATGCCGAGATTATTTCAAACCAAGAACTGACTTCCGGAAAATCATTCTCATCAGAGCAAGAAGCGACACATTATATCAACAGCAATTGTGTCAAACATAGAAAATTCATCCTAGGCACCGACCAGTTCGGCCGCGATTTCTTAAGCAGACTTTTATTAGGAACGAGAATAAGTTTCTCCGTCGGTTTCATCGCCGTTTTCATGAGTATATTAATAGGTGTATTGATAGGAAGTCTAGGCGGTTTCTTCCGTGGCCGTGTCGACGACCTCATGGTATGGCTCATCAATGTCGTATGGTCTATCCCAACATTATTGATTGTCATTGCCATCACCTTCGTATTGGGCAAAGGCGTCGTTCAGGTGTTTATCGCGGTAGGCCTAACGATGTGGGTCGAGGTAGCTCGCGTCACCAGAGGACAAATACTTTCCGTAAGAGAAACCACATTCGTAGAGGCTGGCAAGGCATTAGGGTTCAGCAACATTAGAATCATCTTAAGACATATAATACCAAACATCATAAATCCCATCATAGTTATCTCTGCGGCCAACTTTGCATCTGCAATCTTATTAGAGGCAGGATTAAGTTTTCTCGGCATAGGAGTACAGCCACCAATGCCATCATGGGGAAGCATGATAAAAGAAAATTATGCTTATATCATTCTCAACGACGCATATTTAGCCATATCACCAGGTATTGCAATCATGCTTTTGGTATTGGCATTCATGCTCTTCGGCAACGCCTTACGCGACGCCTTGGATGTAAAGAAATAACATCATCTCCTATATTTCTTGTTACCGAAGTCAGACGACCAACAAGCGTCATATCTGTCGTGCGCACATTTACCTTTGACAAGATTAAACTTCACCGACACGAAGATATCCATGCCATTAACCTTGCCAAATCCCAGATACGATGCAATATTCTGAGTTCCAACAGTGACGAATGCCATTCTTGCAGAAGCTCCAATAAGGAAATCACTATAGTCGCGCAATGTCAGCGGCAAGCTAAAACCATAGAGATCCGACTCATAGCGTGCCTCTACCATCAACTGAGGCACAGCTCGCACAGAATACTTCATCAGTTTTAAAGGCTGGACAACAGTAGCATTGACATAATAGTTATCCTTTATGTTATAGTCAAACTGAAGCCTTAATGTAGTTGGCAAACCCACTTTAAAATTATCAGCCACAACAGAAGCCAAGGAATCTCCGTCATAATACATAGCGCTCATAAACTCAACCATATCACCGAAACTCTTGACATCATCGAAGACATATCTGTCAAACAGCATTTCCTCTGAAGCGTCAAAACTGTTATCAATAGCATTATTCTTAAAACTGATGAAACCTACATCCATCAGCGACACTCCAAGTTTCCACAAATAATTCAATTTGGGCTGCATGCATGGAGTTAGAATCCTTCTATCGTTCGACACTGATTTTTTATATGCATAAGTAAAGCCAAGATCGAAAGCCAAGCCATTGCCTCTTACAAGAGAGCTATTAAACACAGAACCTGAGACAAAATTCTCATTATAATTAATAGGTAATGAATATGCAAGGTCGGCATCGAATCTGTTAACAACTATCGAATCCTCACCAAAAATCTCGTAGTCAAGATTATTGATATTAGCAACAGCAGCAGAATAGCCAAGGAGATATTTAACCCCAACACCGACATCCACCCTGCTCTGATATCTGTCGTACAGCTTTCTGGAATAAGACATAGCCACTTCTGCCCATTCCATGGTAGAGATGCTTGCATCGGAAGACACATAACGTCCGTTAAAACCATCGTTTTCCAATCCTTTTAAAACGATATCTGGAATCTCATGAGGCAAATCAATACCATTTGTATAGACACGCATATTGAAGGACAATCCTAACGACTGCCTGCCATCAAGGTTCAACATAAACCGTAAGACATTGACATCCAAAAATTCGTAAATATTATTAGGTTTCATTTCTGGATTGTCATATATAAGAAAATTATATTCAGCACCATCCATATTATATGCAGGGACCATATGCTCTTTTGAAAACATGAATGACGACATATCCCTACCTTTTATATAAGCGTAGTCATTAAATATGGATAAGCCCACATTAGCCAATGAAAAGTCAAAATAAACATTAGAGGAATTCATCAAAGCAGGGTTCATCGACATAGTGGCAGAGCCAGCGTAATTACCCTGCGTTGCAACAAGAGACTGAGATGTTAAGATTTTACTAAATAAAATAAAAAATAAAACAAAAAAAAACCTATATGATTTAGTCATAATAGTGTAAAATTGAATGTAGCAAATGTAATATATTTTTCTTTTTTCCGCCATAAATTTTATTACAAAAAAATGTGGATTGTTTAAAAAAAAATTGTATTTTTGCACCTCCTAAAGATTCAGCGGATGTGGCGTAATTGGTAGCCGCGTCAGACTTAGGATCTGATGCCGAGAGGCGTGGGGGTTCGAGTCCCTTCATCCGCACAAAAAAATTTAATTAGCAAATGAATACTACACAAACATCAAAAGGCGAACTTCTCGCCGGTATCCAAGTGACTTTAGTTAAAGCTGATTATGAAGCAGAAGTAACAAAAGCTTTAAAAGATTATCAACATAAAGCTACAATGCCAGGTTTCCGTCAAGGTAAAGTTCCTTTCGGAATGATTAAGAAAATGTACGGCCAAGGCGTTTTGATTGAAAAAATCAACCAAAAAGTTTCTGAAGCTCTCAACAATCACATCATTGAAAATAAATTAGACGTTATCGGTTACCCTCTTCCAGATATGGAACAAGGCCAACCTAACGACCTCGACACTCAAGAAGAATTGAATTTCTACTTCGAAGCAGCTCTCAAACCAGAAATCAATGTCGTTCTTAAAGATCATAAAATCAACGACTTCAACATCAAAGCTTCTGAAGAAGAAATCGACAGAACAATAAAGAGCATCCAAGACAACAATAAAGTTGAAGATCAACCAGCAGAACTTAACGAAGAACTCTTCAATAAGATTTTCCCTGGTCAAGAAGTAAAAGACGTTGAAACATTCCGCGCTAAAGTAGCTGTCGAAATGGAAAAACAATACGTTCTCGAAGCTGAAAGAATGTTCTACAACAGAGCTGTTGACCAATTGGTAGAAGAAGTTAAATTTGACTTGGCTGACACATTCCTCAAACGCTGGATCGTTGAAAACAGCGAAGGCAAAATCACTGCAGAAGATGTAGAAAGCAACTACGACAATTCATACGTCAAGTCTCTCAGATGGCAACTTATCGAAGAAGCTCTCGTAAAACAAAACCCAGAACTCATCATCAAAGAAGAAGAAGTACGCAACTTCGTAAGAAGCATGTATTTCGGTCATATGGATGTTGAAACATTAGACGAAGAGACTAAAAAACGTTTAGAAGACATCATCGACGCTATCATCAAAGACGACAACCAACGTCAAAACATCAACAACCAATTAGCAGACAAAAAATTAACTGCTTACTTGAAAGAAAACATGACAATTACAGTTGTTGACACTGACTACGAAGGTTTCGTACAAGCAGTCCTTCCTCAAGTAGAATTAGCAGGCGAAGCTAAACAAAAAACTGAAGAAACAGCTGAATAATTGAATAATTCAAAGTCTAAGGTTTAAAGATTAAGATAGGATAACTGTCTTAATCTTTAAACCTTAATTTATAAAATAAATAAACCAAAAACTGAAACAAAATTTAATCTTAGGAGTTTATAATTAAAAAGGAAACAAAATGAATAACGAATTCTATAAATACGCTACCAAACACTGTGGCATTAACAGCTTAGCATTGGAGAAATATACTTCAACAGTTACCAATTATATATCTCCTACCATCATCGAAGAACGCCAACTCAACGTTGCTCAAATGGATGTATTCTCAAGACTTATGATGGACCGCATCATTTTCTTGGGTGATGAAATCAACGACTACGTCGCTAACATCATACAAGCTCAGCTCCTCTTCCTGGAATCTTCAGATCCTAAGAGAGACATCCAAATCTATGTCAACTCTCCTGGCGGTTCAGTATACGCTGGCTTGGGAATTTACGACACAATGCAGTTCATCAGCCCTGACGTCGCTACAATTTGTACAGGCATCGCAGCTTCAATGGCAGCCGTCTTGTTGTGCGCTGGCGCTAAAGGAAAACGCTCAGCATTGAAACACTCACGCATCATGATCCACCAACCAATGGGCGGTATGCAAGGCCAAGCATCTGACATCGAAATAACAGCTCGTGAGATCTTGAAACTTAAAAAAGAACTCTACGACATCATAGCAACTCATTCTGGACAACCATTCGATAAAGTATGGGCCGACTCAGACCGCGACTACTGGATGACTTCACAAGAAGCTAAAGAGTATGGCATGATCGACGAAGTACTTATCAAGAAAATATAAAGCTTAGAATGCATTGATGAAATATATAAAAAGTTTGAAAGTTTACATAAACTTTTGAACTTTTTCTTTAATTCATAAATCACATTTAGAGGCCACAAAGGTGACGCCTCTACATAACAAATTTTAGATGCCACAGGAGTGACGTCTCTACGTATTGACTTATTGTCTCATAGACTCATAGACTAAAAAAATATGGCAAAGAAACAACAAGAAAACTTCTGCTCATTTTGTGGAAAAAGCGATAAAGAAGCTGCATTGCTTCTCTCAGGAATGTATGGTTTCATATGCGACGAATGTATCGAAAGAGGTCATATCGTTGTGCAAGAAGAATTGAAACATCTTAAAAAAGCTAACACTCCTGACTTTAAACTATTGAAACCTATCGAGATCAAATCTTTCCTCGATCAATATGTCATCGGACAAGATGAAGCAAAGAAGATTCTCGCTGTCGCCGTTTACAACCATTACAAAAGAATCAACCAAGAGAAGGCTGCCGACGAAGTTGAGATTGAAAAATCAAATATCATCTTAGTAGGTGAAACAGGTACAGGCAAGACACTCCTCGCCCGCTCCATCGCCAAGATGCTCCACGTACCTTTCGCAATAGCTGACGCCACTGTTCTCACAGAAGCTGGTTATGTTGGCGAAGACGTCGAAAACATCTTAGTCAAGTTGTTACAAGCAGCAGACTACGATGTAGCAGCAGCTGAAAAAGGCATCGTTTTCATAGATGAAATCGACAAGATCGCACGTAAGAGCGATAACCCAAGCATCACTCGCGACGTCTCAGGTGAAGGCGTACAACAAGCTATGCTAAAGCTCCTCGAAGGAACTATCGTCAACGTTCCTCCACAAGGCGGCCGCAAACACCCTGAACAAAAGATGATTCAAGTCAACACAAAGAACATATTGTTCATCGCTGGCGGCGCATTCGACGGCATCGACAAGTTAATCGCCAACAGAGTCGGAAGCAACGCTATCGGTTATGGCAACGACAACAAAAAACAAATCGACAAGGATAATCTGTTGAAATACATCACTCCTGCTGATATCAAGAGATTCGGCCTCATCCCTGAAATCGTCGGTCGTTTCCCAATATTGACATTCCTCAACCCATTGGATAAAGAGTCGTTAGTAAGAATCTTGAAAGAACCTAAGAACGCTATCATCAAGCAGTTCACAAAACTCTTCGAGATGGACGACATCAAGCTTGAGATTAAAGAAGATGTTCTTGAATATATCGTTGACAAGAGCATCGAATTCAAGCTCGGCGCTCGTGGATTAAGAGCTATCATCGAAGCGATATTGAACGACGCAATGTTTGAGATGCCATCACAAGACAAGAAAAAACTCGTCATAGATCTTAAATACGCAATAGAGAAATTCGAGAAAAACTCTGTGTTTTTAGGATAGAGGAACTGAGGTATAACATAAAGAAAAGGTATAGAGGGAGGGAACTCTTTCTATACCTTTTTTAGTTTATTATATCACACCCCCTCTACTCCCTCTAAAAAGAAAGAGGCTGTCTAACAAGTTTTAGACGGCCTCCTACAGGTTTTATTGTCCCGCATGATTTTGTAGGGACGCATCGAATGCATCCAAGTGCGGCGTCGAATGCATTCAAAAGCTATAAGGACACATTCGATGTGTCCCTACAGATTTTTTGTCCCGCATGATTTTGTAGGGACGCATCGAATGCGTCCAAGTGCGGCGTCGAATGCATTCAAAAGCTATAAGGACACATTCGATGTGTCCCTACAGATTTTTTGTCCCACAAGATTTTGTAAGGCCGCATCGAATGCGT
>JAFZDU010000057.1 GCA_017561025.1 Bacteroidales bacterium
AACATTTAGGCAAGCGTACACTAATGACAAACATCAATGGAGGCACTTGTTTGGTCGTGGAAGGTATGGGATTGGAGATTATTGATGACTCCGATTGGAAGAAACCCGATGCTGTCAAGAAGGAAATCAGCCGTCAATGCTTGAAGTTCTTTACAGAGCGAGGCATTGAGCCTCACTATGCCGATTGTCTTATCCGTTGGAAGGACAACTACGATACGGTTGAAGTGCGTATCGCTGTAGGTATGGATTCCGACACAGAAAAGGACGATGACATTTTCTTCTATTGCGATACGCTGGAAGATATGAAGTCGCTTGCTGAGAATAGCAGTGAAGACTTTTACATAGCCGACTGCTACGGCTTTGGAGTATATGAAGACTTATTATAAACCTTAAAACATATCGAGTATGAAGATTTTATGTCAAGAGCGTTATGACAAGGCCGTCGCATACGCAAAGGAAATTAAGAATGACACTCTGCAAAAGTGTATTGATCGTTTGAAACAATGGGAAGAAAATCCAAACTGCCCGTGTGAGATTGAACTCTACTATGACTCAGCTCCGCACTCATTCGGTTTCCGACAGGTATATCCCGATGGTAGAACTGGCATTGTAGGTGGCTTGCTCTATCACGGCAGGCCCGACCAGTCATTTGCCGTATTGATGGAGCCTATGCACGGATGGACTATACACACATAGGATGTTACACTGTCCCTAAAAAGGATAAAGCCAACTTAGGTCTGTCAAGTACAGGTTTAAGTTGGCTTTAATACTTCCCCTTATTTTAATAATATTGGTTATACTTGTTCTAATAATTCTAACCTACATTTTTCTTTCGGTGTATGATTTTGTTTATTGCGTTCGTAACAAAACATCAATTCCAAAATGTCATCTTCTGTATATATACTGTTTTCTATATATTCTTTAATATCCAAATTCTTTTTTCTATGTAGGAATTCTCCAAAATACGTCTTCTCTGCATTATATCTTTCTTTCAATTCAAACATTGAAACTGTTTGCCGATAAACACCATCCTTATATGAAAAATCTATTTCCCATCCATCATTTGTTTTAAATAATTCTAGATCTGGTATGGTAGTATCAGTTATATTCAATATAAATTTTACATCCCTCTCAAATTTATTCGTTGAAGATTTGGGGCTAATTTTCAATGTGTCAGCTTTAGTATTTCCTAAAGGTCTTACTCCTTTAAGGGGAGGCTCATTACAAGTAGGACATGATGGCACAAAATTGTGTATTGACAAAGCTACCAACGGACATGAACCTTTATCAAGAACATGGTCTGCATGAAACTCCAAATTTCTTTCTCCATCTCTTCTTGTATATCCTTTTACTTTATTCAAATCGCAATAAACGCAATTATGAATCTCAAAACCATTGTTAGGATCTGACAGGAAACGCCTTATTTTCTCTCTATGAGAATCATAATTGAAAATTGCTTTAAACTTATCATTAATCTCTTTTACTCTTGCATCATCGTGCAAATCGTTAAGTGTTTTATTATAATCATAGTACAGATCAACTAAACGAGAGAAATCATATGTTAACAAATCTATCCCCTTAGTACCCGGTGGTAGCAAACCTGCTATTTCTGGGCACTCATCCACTGCTTTGGCAAATTTTTTGTTGAATGACTCCTTCTTTTTGTAGCGTGCTAAATATGCCTTATTAACATCTTTTAGAGATTTTGATGAAATGAATCGGTACATATCTATATTCTATTGTAAATTCTTAATTTGGGCTTCAATTTCATTTAACATTCGTGAACATATCTTTTTAAAAAAATCATCTCCAATATTTTCACAAACGTATTTGAATCGATTCCTTTCTCCTAGAAAATCGTCATTATGGATATTACCATTTCGTACTATATCAATATGATATTCCACCAATTTACTTATCTCACGTCTAACAGTTTCACCTATTGATGAATCCATAAAAAAGGTATTGGAAAGCATCTCCATAATATTGGCTCCAAAGGTTTTAATGGGTTCTTCTTTGTCTTTTTCATTTCTTAGGCCTAAAGCTAACACATGGTCGGATGGGATATCTGATAGTATGAATGGCGAATGTGTTGCAAAGAGAATATGTATTCCTTTAAGATGCCTAAATTTTACACAACGAATCGCATGAAGCAATAAGAAAACAAATTGACGTTGCATTTCTGGATGAAAATACAACTCAACTTCATCTAATATAATATTTACAAACTTATATTTTATGATTGAACGCTTGTCTTTCCATCGAAAGGTGTCATCCCATTCTGAATCGATATTTGTTAGATGATACAGAATATTGCTGATTGTATATGCGATTTGTCTTTCTCCAGAACTCAATCCAGAAAAAGGTACATACATATATGGAAAATCGGCATCAAATAAAGGCCTTGAAAGAATTAAATCCGTATTAAATATTGGTGGAGGGAGATAGTTAACCGAGTCGTTTGAAAGAAACAACTTATACTTTTGATCCTGCTCAGGAATATTTTCAAAGTTTTTTAGATCTATTTCATCATTTGCGACATCAAAAACTGGATTAATCAAAAAGTTAATAGTTTGACGAAGTTTTCTAGTTATGTGGGTATAATCATCAAGTAGCTGACAAAGCATTTCCAATAGACAATCTTTATCAAACTTAGATTGACTCAAGTAGCGAAAGATTGAGTTGTATTTTTTATATGAATGAACGATCTTTAGTGTCTTATAAACAATATAATCACAAGCATCTTTGTAGTACTTTGACGCATGAGCTTTGCTTATATCGAAATTAGAATCCCAAAATTGGAGTATAACATCATATATACCATCAAAGTATTTTGCAAGATTCTGTGTCTTTTTTATACACAATGTTTCAAGCATATTCTCTTTCGAGTATCTTCGTGGTGCAAGACTTATTTTTATTTTCTCTACTGTTAGTTTCTCATTTATAATGCGAAAAGGGAAATTACCATCTGAGTCTTTATAAAACAATAATGATAATAAACGTTCCTTGGCAAGTCTGTTTTCTTTAATAATATTCAACTGCCCATCTTGACGTAATGGGTGCAAAACTATAGGTGTTTGATATCCATCATTTTTATGGAAAATTCCACTCAACCAACTAACTTGTTCATCTTCTACATTATTCTTTGCAATTATTTTGATATTCTCTAATCTTTCAGAAGGTGTTTCCTCTTTATCGAAATCCCTATAATTAAAGCCATACAAAGAGTAATTAAATACTAATGTATAAAACAATTGACGTAAAATTAAACGACCTTTTGAATGCCCTTTTAGAATTTCATTACTATTATTTTTTAATTCACCATCATCTAGAATGTCTTCAGAATGGTAGCGGTCATATCTATAAGTACTATCAGCAGAACGCTTGTACCACAACAGTGATATTCTTCGTCCCTTGACTGAAATTATTAAGAACTTATTTCCAATTTGCACTAGTAAATCAGCATAAACATTATCAATGTAATGTAGATGCTCTGCTTTAGCAAAATTATACCCTTCTCCTAAAAGTGCGGCGGTTAAATTATTAATGACTCTGACTAATAATTCCACAAAACTACTTTTGCCAGCACCATTTCTTCCTACGATTGCACCAACTGTAACTTTCAGATAATCTGTATCATATAACGAATAATCTAAACGCTGTTTTAAGCTAGATAATTGTATACAACTATAATCACCAGATACTTTATAACCTTCATATACGTTTAACCATTCGTCTATCCCAACAAGTGCCTTGTGAATATTTTGTGCTTTTTCACATACCTTAAAATCTTCAATATGAGGAGATGTAGGTCTTAATCCGATAATTTTAAAGTGAGAAGTCTTCATAGCTTTAAGTTCTTATATAACCAATTGCAAAGTTACAGCCTTTTTTATGATTGAAAGACAAAATGGGCTACAAAAAGCATGTGTAGCGTGAAAATCCCGCTTCACTCGCCAAGTCCCTTCAAGAAGTTAACTCGGAGGGACAATACCTCCACGTTCAGGCCGAGGGTTTTGGGGCAAAAAATTCTCTGCGATAATTTTTCACCCCAAAAAACGCTCCGGTATCGCCGTCCGAGTTGAGACAGAGGTTGGGACTTAGCAAGCGAAGCGACCTACGACGCATAGTACAACAGGTCAATAAACCATTGCGGTAAGATATGCCGCATCTCTATTCTCAATCTAACCGCCATCTCTATATTCTTCTATAAGGTCTATCAACTACCGCCATCTTTTTAGCATCTGATTTTTTAAGTGGGGACTAAAGCAGCTCAGCTCTCAACTCTGCATATTACAGAAATTATCTTTTTTCGGTCGTACAACCGCCATTTCTCGCATACTTTTCTTGACCGCATTTTTGCCCTCTTCACCCTTGTTCCTATGCGGTGTGTGTTCCCTTTGTTCAACCTCATTTTTACCCCTTTTTGTGCCTTCGCTTTCGTGCCTGCTATGACAAGTGATGACACCTTATGGCTTGTATGGTCTAATGGCTTAAATGTCAATGTTTTATCAAATTTTGCTATATATATTTGCGGTGACAATATTAGTTATTAACGCTAAAAACTCACAGTTATGGCAAAGAAAAATGTAAGGGACGAACCCCAAAAATCGCAAGTCACCGAGAAAGCTCGTGCCAATGAGAGCAGAGCCGAATTTATTCGAGCTATGCCGAATGCAGCCGAGGTTCATCTTGATAACCCGCAGATGAGCGACATCGTGCTGGTTTTAGACAAAATGGAACTGCTACTCCAAGCGGTATCCGACATCAACAAGAATGGTAAGTATTCCACCGTGCCGGCTGACAAGGAGCATCAGAACTCCTTTCTCAAGATTGACCGCTATGCGACCTTCTTCGAGAACTTCCTCAAGAACTTCTGGAGTCAGTTGAAAGACCCGAC
>JAFZDU010000058.1 GCA_017561025.1 Bacteroidales bacterium
GCTGGTTGAGCTACAGGATTGTAGGTACCGATTTTTTCTGTGAAGCGACCATCACGTGGTGCGCGAGCGTCTGCAATTACAATATGATAAAATGGTTGACCTTTTTTACCATGTCTTTGTAATCTCATTTTTGCTGGCATAGACTAATTTTTTTTTAAATGTTAATAATAATTTAACTATTAAACCTACCCGAGGTTTGCGGGTGCAAAAGTACAAAATTTTCCTTTATGAAAAACATATCGTACTAAAATTATTTTTTGCTATATTTTTTAAGCGTATCTCCTGATAATCTGAATGTTGTCCATTCATTCATTGGGACGGCGCCAAGTGATTTGTAGAAATTTATAGAAGGAGTGTTCCAGTTTAGGCACACCCATTCGAATCTGTCGCAGTTTCTTTCGTTGGCTATTTCAGCTAAACGCATGAGTAATGACTTGCCATATCCTAAGCCTCTCTTCTCTGGAATAACAAACAAATCTTCAAGATAGAGTCCTTTCTTGCCTACGAAAGTGGAGAAGTTATGGAAGAAAAGAGCAAATCCTATAGGCACTTCGTCTTCACAAGCGAAAATAACTTCAGCATCTTTATTGACAAAAATGGAGTCGTGAATCATCTTTTCGTCAGCTACTACTTCGTCTGACATCTTTTCATATTCGGCCAACATTTTAATGAAGTCCAGTACTAATCCGGCTTCATCCTCTTTTGCATATCGTATCTTGAAATCTATCATCTTAGTTGATGTTTAATTCGTCAATGAAAATCCATGCAGGATAACCGTATCCTGAATGTCCTTCTGGACACATGAATGGTTCTATGATGACATTTACGTATTGTGTCTTGACTTTTCCAAAGTCAATGTTATATGGCATTACGCCGTCTTCTCTAACAGTCTCTATAGGGAAATCCTGACTGTATATTTCTTTGTAGTCTTTGCCATTGTCTGAAACCAATATCTTGACTGATTTAGCGTTGAAGATCCAGTCGCCTTTGGTCAAGTTGCAGTTGAATGACAAATTGCTGATTTCTTGTGCTTCGCCTAAATCGATTTTTGCGTCTACATTTTCACCGAAGAATGCGATCCAGCGGCCTGTCTTGTAGTTGCTGCCACCTGACAAGCCGTCAATCAATGTGCTAGCACCATTGAATCTATAGTTTTCGTGTGGCTGGTTTTTCAATGTGATAGGTTTCATTGAAGCCTTGCTGAGCTCGATGTTAGTGCAGAACTCTCTTCCGATATTGTTTTTTCTCTTGACAATAGCTCTGAGTTTTGCGCTCTCTGTGAGATTGAGAGCTGTTTCATATTTTGTTCCGTTTGTCAATGGGTCAGTTCCGTCTAAAGAGTATAAAATGTCGCCATCGCCGAATTTTGACATTGTAACGTCAATGCATTTAGCTTCAACATTAGGAGCGATTTTAACATCAATGTCAAAGATATGCTTTGCGTAGTTCCATCCTTTAAGGTCATATAACTCTACCATCTTATATGCACGGTCGAGGAAGCTGTAGTAGTTCTTTTGTTCTGGCATCACCCATTGTACTTCAGATAATGCATCCATTCTTGGCAATACTCTATAGAATACTGTATTCATATTCTTGATGTATTCAACCCATAGATTGGCTTGTGGTCCTAAGATATGTTTTGCCTCTTCGTCTGTCAGTCCTGAAGGAATTGGCTCGAATTCATAAACTCTGCTGACTGGGATATAACCTCCGATAGCGATAGGTTCGTTGTCAATGTCTTCTGTTTGGTAATAATCGAAATATAGGTGAGAGCAAGGTGTCATGATGACATCATGTTGTTGTTGTGCAGCTTCTTTTCCAGCCTCGATGCTTCTCCAGCTCATCACTGTCACGTTTGGTCCGAGGCCGCCTTCGAGAATTTCGTCCCAACCGATTACTTTACGTCCGTGGTCTTCGAGGAATTTTTCCATTCTCTTCATCACATAGCTTTGCAAATAAGCTTCAGCCTTGAATTTATCGTCGTCTTTTAATCCTAATTCTTTGATCTTAGCCTGGCATTTAGGACATTGTTCCCAACGAGTCTTAGGACATTCGTCGCCTCCGATATGGATGTATTCTCCTGGGAATATGTCCATTACTTCGACCAGTACGTCTTCAAGGAAACGCATAGCATCCTCGTTGCCTGCACATATTACGTCTTCAGAGACGCCCCACTGACGCCATACTTCATAAGGACCTCCAGTGCAGCCGAATTCTGGGTATGTGGCCAAGGCTGCTAGTTGGTGGCCAGGCAAGTCGATTTCTGGTATTATCGTTATATGACGGTCGGCTGCATATTGTACGAGCTCGCGGAGTTCGTCTTGAGAATAGAATCCGCCATAATGGATGGTGTCGAAAGTCTCGCTCTTTCCTATTTTGGTTCCTGAACGCCAAGCTCCTACTTTTGTGAGTTCTGGATATTTCTTAATCTCAATTCTCCAGCCTTGGTCGTCGGTAAGATGCAAGTGGAACTTGTTCATGTTGTGCAATGCCATGACTTCAATATATTCCTTCACTGAATCTAATGGGAAGATATGGCGACTCACGTCCAACATCGCGCCTCTGTAGTTGAAACGAGGGTAGTCGTAAATCTCGGCTGCTGGCAATATTATTTCCTCTCCTTTGGCATCAAAAGGAAGACTCTTTCTTAAAGTCTGAACAGCATAAAATACGCTTGAAGCTTCACTTGCGACAATGTTTATATTTTCTTTGTTTACAACTATTTTATATGATTCCTTTTCTGTAAATATGCTTGGGTCGACGCTTAAGTTGATGGCGCCTTTCTTGAAGTTTTCAGAAGCTTCTGTCTTTAATGAATATCCAAGGATTTCTTCAATGTATTCTGACAGGAAATTGGCTTCTTTCTCTAATTCAGACTGTGAAATGGGATATGTGATGCTTGTGCTTTTGCTGATGACGAATGGACTTCCGTCATTGTTTTCTGCTATTGATTTTGGCAATGGTATGACGTTATAGTCGGCTTTTTGCAAATTGCCTGTACATGATATCAATGTTATGGCAATAATGCCTAATGTGATGATGTTTTTAATCTTCATTTTCATAACTTTATTGAACAAATTTTTAGTTTGCGAAATTAAGAAAAATGGACAATAAATTCAAGTATTTTTTTTAATTTTACAGCCAAATTATCAGTTATGAAATCTAAATTTATTTCAAGTGTTTTGTCGTTCGTAATAGTAGCTTTTCTGATAGCTGGAATGTTTTCTTGCAAAACTGCTTCTGATATATTTGTTGATACTAATTATATTTTTGAAAATCAGACTGATTACAAGACCTATTTCGTGAAAATAGATTCGTTGGAAGATTCAAGGCTTTGGGGAAGGATGTATCTTGTTGATGATGGGCTTACGATGAGTGCTGAGCCTTTTGTTATGGCATATTCCAAAAAAAAGTGCAATCTGATACTCCCGGATTCATCTTTTTATTTGTTTAAGATAAAACGATATAAAGACGATAGGATTGAAGGCTCGTTCATGGAATCTTCAAAGAGGAAGAAATTTGTTTTATATCCATATAAGACTGATGAATATCAGGTGTATAACTTAGGAAGATATAGAGATGAAATCTTCGACGTCGAAAGGATTGCCGATGTTAAATATGCAGATGTGAAAGGTTTCTGGACTTCAATACCTGACGATACCATAGATATTGGCAATATCGTGAAAATGAGTTTCTTCAATTCTTTGAAAAAGAAGGATCTGGAATTGGATATGGATATATATATCCCTAAAAATGACTCTGTAGAGAAAAGGCCTCTTATGATGTTTGTCCATGGAGGTGCGTTCTTTATCGGTGACAAGGCAACATATCCATACCAAAAGTGGTGCAGACATTTTGCTTCTCTAGGATATGTATGTGTGTCAATAAATTATAGAATGGGTTTTAGGGTCAATTCTAAAGCTATACAAAGGACAGCATATCAGGCTACTCAAGATGCTCATGCAGCTATGAGGTATTTGATGGCTAAGAAAGACATATATCGCATCGATCCTGACAATATCTTCATCGGAGGCGCAAGTGCAGGAAGCATCACAGCCCTGAATCTCGCCTTCATGCGTAATGAGAACAGACCGGAAGCATCGTATTCTTCTTTTATGAGTGAAGATCTAGGCGATATTGAAACATCAGGAAATGAGTATGTGGAAGATTTTAAAATCAAAGCTGTTGCCAATATGTGGGGCTCGGTCTTCGACTTGGAAATATTGAAGAATGCCAATAGCTCGATAATTTCATTCCACGGCGATGAGGATGTGGTCCTTCCGTATCGTTTTGGCTACCCTTTCAGGGCCTTGGGTGAATTCCAGAAGGTTTTCTTTGATGAGATGTATGGATCGTATTATATCGACCAGAAGGCTCGACAGCTTGGCATACGTTCTGAATTGCATACTTTCATCGGTGAAGGTCATACTCTTCATCTGGATGAAAACCGTAATTTAAGCGATAACTTCTATACCATACAAAATGAAATAGTCGATTTCTTCTATGAGGAACTTCAGCCGTATCCTGTATATATAAAACATGACAAGTCGGATGTCCAGATGTTTACAATCGACACAACGGAAGTTGAATTCGCCGATTGGCATGTTGTGGGCGGAATGACTATAGAAGAGAACGTCGGCTCAGTGAGGGCATCATGGTTCGATGACGAACTCTATCATGAATTGAGGGTGTCGGGATATTATAAAAATGGAGTGGGGTTTGAAGACGTTATCGTAATTAAGGAGGTTAGAAAAAAATGAAAATAATCCATACTAGCGATTGGCATATCGGGCAGACCTTGTATCAGTATTCACGTGAAGAGGAACATGAATTCTTCTTTGAACAGCTGAAAAGTATCATAATAAATGAGAAACCTGACGCTTTGGTGGTGTCAGGCGACATATTTCATTCGGCTACACCAACGGTGTTATCTCAGCGTTTGTATTATCATACTCTCGTTGAACTGTCGCGCTTGTATGAGGATCTGCAGATAATAGTCGTTGCCGGCAACCATGATTCTCCGTCTAGACTGGAGGCGCCTCAGGAGTTGTGGACGGCATTCAATGTAACGGTGATAGGCAGCCTGGATTTCTACAGAAACACAGAGGTAAGCGAACTTCCTTATGACGCTTCTAAAATACAGATTCCAATAAAAAGAAATGATGAGATAATAGGCTGGGTGTTGGCTGTGCCTCATATAAACGCAGGAAATTATCCGTCATTAAAAGAGAATGACTCATATTCAAACCGTGTTTTATCTTTTTATAACAATTTGAAGGATAGCTTAAGACAAAATCCTCAATATGAAGAAAAACATGCTGTTGTATCCACTGGGCATTTTATGATTAGCTCTGCTAATGTTAAAAATAATCATAATATTGTCGGAGGAGAGGAGTCAATTGAGTCAAGTGGTTTTTCTTCAATGTCAGGTATTGATTATTGGGCTTTAGGTCATGTGCATCATCCTCAAAATATCGCTGATAATGAAAGGATAAGGTATTCAGGTTCGCCTTTTGCCATGACGTTTAACGAGGATTATGAGCATTCCGTTACAGTCGTGAATATCGAGAACCATGTCCTGGATGTGAAGATCGTTGATATTAAGCCTCTGATTCCAATTTTGGATTTCCCTTCTAAGCCAGATTCCTACGAAGATGCTTGCGATATTGAAGAAGTCATGACGCGACTTTGTGAAATCACCGACAAGAAATATTATGTTCGCCTGCATGTCGGGTCTAAGACATCTGTTTCTGATGTTATAAATGCCAAAATACTCGAGGCTTTTAAAGACAAAGAAGCAAAATATTGCGGAATACAGTTGCATATGCCTAAAAAGGAAAATATTGAGACTGCATCGTCAATAATGACATTGGATGATTTCAAGGCAATATCTCCTTTCATGTTGGGATGTGAGGTCTATAAGAAAAAGAATAATGAGGAAATGCCTGAAGAGATGAAGAAGATGTTTGAGGACGTGTGCAATGAAGTGATGAAGCAGTGCGGTAATGGAGCGATGAAGTGATGGAGTAATTTAGTTAGGAGTGATTTGTTATGAAGTTTGAGAAATTGATAATACAAAACCTTAATTCGATAGAGGAAGCGGAGATAGTTTTCTCTCAAGGCATTCTGGCAAAGGAGCCTCTTTTCTTGATATGCGGAACTACAGGCAGTGGTAAAACAACTATTCTTGATGCCATAACGCTTGCTTTATACGATAAGGTTTCTCGTTATGAGAATGTTATGAATGAAGAGCCTGTTGAAGGTGGCATAACGACTCAAAACCCATATAACATCCTGAGAAAAGGAAAATTTGACGGTAAGGCGGAGCTTCATTTTTCAGTTAACGGTACTTATTACATTGCTACTTGGTCTGTACATAAAACAAGAAATAATACTTATTCTGGAGCAAACAGACGTTCGTTGGCTGTTTGTGATGGTGAAAAACAAACCGTTATATTGGATAAGATTACACAAGTCAATAAAAAGATTGAAGAACTTGTTGGCCTTACATATGAGCAGTTTGTCCGTTCTGTGATGCTTGCTCAGGGAGAGTTTAATACATTTCTGATTTCTGACAGGGCAAAACAGTCTGAGATACTGGAAAAACTTACTGGGACAGAGGTGTATTCTAAAATTGCCGATGTCATAAGGTTAAGGAAAAACGAGGCGAGCCAGAAAAAAAAGAATGCCAAGTCTGAATGTGACAGCTTGGAAGAAAGCTTATTGCCTGAAGAAAAGATGAGGCTGTTGGAAGAACAGAAACTTGAACTGGAAAACGGAAGCTCTGAGATAGAGTCACTTTTGAGACAAATGGAGGATTATCTGGACTGGATTGCGAAGGATAAAGCTCTTAAAGATGAATATGATAATGCTAAGTATGCCTACGACAATATTTTAAATCAGATTGACTCTAAGGAATATAAGGAGACCAAATCCTTTGTCGAGGATTATTTTTCAACATCAAAGATAAGGGAGAGGTTGAATGAACTGCAGCATGATGAGACTGAAATAAACAAGTTGAATATGCAGTTTGAGGATGATGCGAGTTTGCTTTCTTCTCTTAAGTTTTCATTGCAAAATGAGAGACGAAAAAAACTTGAATTGGAAAAGCAAAAGTCTGATTTGAGTAATTGGATTGAATCTCACCGAGATGATGAAATGATGTGTCAGAATATAAATTTGATACTTGGTGCACTGAAAGAGATGTCGCAGATTCAGCTCGATAAAAAGAATAAGGAAATGAAACTGCAGCAAGAAGAGCTGAAGAAAAATGACATCAACATTAGCTTGAATGTCCTTCGTGAAAATATAGAAGTCCTTAGAAGAGACAAAGCCTTGGCAGATAATATGGTTGATGAGCTTCTTGCTAATTTTAATTCTGATGAGCAGAATAGACTCATTGAAGAATACAGGAACAAGAACTTGTTGAAACAAAAAGCCCTTGACAGAATATCTCACTTGAAAAACATCAGAACGATATTGGAACAGTATCTGAATCTTGATGAGAATATCAAAAACAATAAGCTTAGACTTGATGGACTCAAGTCATTGTCTGAAGAGAAAAGTGTTGCTCTGCATAAAGCCAAGGTCGATTTTGACACTTACGACCTGGAATTCCAGAAACAGAAAAATATGGTTGAAGAATGGGCCAAGACATTAAGAAGCATGATGAAAGAAGGTGAGGCCTGTCCTGTATGCGGAAGCAAGGTCTTGTATTATAATGATGAAAATGTCGTAGACTCATTGTATTCAAGTATTAAAAATGAATGGGATAGGCTAAGGGCAGTTTTGGAACAAATGCGAAACGAGCTTAATAAGATTGATTCTGAAGTGAACGTCTTGACCAGAGGGATTTCGTCTGATGAGAAGAATTTGCAGTTGCTGTTTGAAAATCTTAATGAACGTTGTAATGGCCGGCCTGTATTTGAGCTGCGAGTAATAGACTCTGCTGTAAATAAACATAAAGAGTCTGTGGTGAAATATGATGAAGAGATTGAGAGCCTTGATAAGAAGTTGAATGAGTTGGCTCTTGTGAAAAATAAGATAGAATTGGCCCAAAGCAAAAAGAAGGCTGTTGATGAGAAACTTACTTCTATTGAACAGCAAAAGTCGGAAAAACAAAATGAGCTTCAGATGATAGAGTCGGAGCTTATTGCAATCAAGACCAAGGTCTCTGGATTTGAGTCTGGTTTAGCCGATAAAAAGGCTTCGGTTGATGGATATCTCAATATGGAGAATTGGGAAAAACTTTGGGACGATGATTCATTTGCCTTTACGGAAATGCTGAAAGAGTCGGCTAAAACATGGAATAAAAACACTGAAACATTGAGAGAACTGGAGATTCAAAGTGCTAATCTTGACAATATAATTTCCCAATGTGAAAGATATCTTTCCTTGATTGTTGAAATTATTCCCGAATGGGAAAATATTGGAATGAAAAAGTCATATATCGAAGAGGAAAAGATTGTTCCATATTTTCTGGCTGTTAATGAAAGACTAAGAGAAAGGCTTTCTCGCAAGTCGGCTCTGGAAAATAAAATCATTATTCTAAAAAAGGAGATAGATGATTTCATAAGCCATTCTTATAATATCGATTATGAGAGACTGAAGGCTCTTGATAAGATAAGTGATATACAAACAGTAGCGCAAAAGAATAGACGGCTAGATGATGAGTTCATCAAAGCACAACAAGCATTGAAAATAAAACATGATGATTGGGACTCACATCAAAAAGATGACAAAAAGCCTACCGATGATTTGATGAATGGTGACATTGTAGCTAGGAGAACCTTATTGCTTGAAGATAAGAAGGCTAAAGAAAAAATGTTGTTGGATATAAACACAGCATTGGCTATGGACAAACAGAATCATTCTAAAACTGAAAGTAAAAGGATTCTCTATGAAAAGATAGTCGCAGAGTGTGAACTTTGGGAACAACTGGCTAAGTCAATAGGGGCTACAGAAGGCAATAATTTCAGAGATGTGGCGCAGGCGTATACTATGGGAATGCTGCTTGAAAGAGCAAATTATTATATGTCGCAGCTGAGTTCTAGATACCGACTTTACAATAATACCGATTCTCTTGCGATTTTGGTTCAGGATCTGGAAATGGGTGGTGTTTTAAGAGCAGCGAGCACTTTGTCGGGAGGTGAAACCTTCCTTGTTTCGCTGGCACTTGCTCTTGGCCTGACATCTATTAATGATGAACACTTCAATACTGATATGCTGTTTATTGATGAAGGCTTCGGAACCCTTGACTCTGATTCCTTAGATATGGTTATGAATACCTTGGAGAATCTTCATAATATAGGACGAAGGGTCGGTATCATTTCTCATGTCGATGCCTTGAAAGAAAGAATACCAGCTAAGATACAGTTAGTTAGAGAAGGCAAGTCGGCAAGTAGAGTTGAAATTGTTAGGAATTAGGATGGGGAGACATCTCATCTGTGACGTCTTAATGACTAAAATTATGAATTGTAAATTATGAATTGATATGAATGTACTTTTTTTTACAATAGGTTTAGTAATAGGTGCTCTTCTGGTTGGCTTTGTACTGAAGTCGAAGAATAGCAGCCTTCATACTCAGATAGACTTGATGAAAGAACAAGAGGCTAAGAATGATGAGCTGAGGAACAAGCAGTTTGAAATGCAGATAAATGCCTTGAAATCTGAACTGCAGAATGCAACGGAAAAGCTGCTCAGGCAGAGAGAAGAGTCGCTGGTGAGGAATAACAGCGTGCATATTGAAGCTGTACTCGGACCTCTGAAGAATGAAATTGAAGGGATGAAAAAGTCGATGGTTGACAATATAAAGACATCTTCTGAAAACAAGGCAAGTCTGGAAAAAGCTATAGAAGAACTGATGAAACGAACCCAGGATATCGGCAATGATGCTAATAACTTGGCAAAGGCTCTTAAAAACGAGTCTAAGACCCAAGGCAATTGGGGCGAGCTTATACTTGAAAACATTCTTGAGAAGTCAGGACTCTCTGAAGGTGAACATTATGAAAAGCAGTCGGCAATAAAAGACGCCAAAGGTAATAGCGTGTTTCATGATGAGACCGGATCAAGGTTGATTCCTGATATAGTCGTTCATTATCCGGATAATAAGGATTTGGTGATAGATTCAAAAGTGTCGCTGACGGCCTTTGTCGATTATTGCAATGCTGCAAACGAATCTGCTAAGTCTCAGGCGCTGAGACGTCATCTGCTCAGTCTGAGAAACCATTATAAGGAATTGCAAAAGAAGAATTATTCTTCATATATAAAAGCTCCTCGGGTAAGCCTTGACTATGTAGTGATGTTTGTGCCTAATGAATCGGCAATGCAGCTGGCTTTGTATGAAGATGCTTCTTTATGGCGTGAGGCCTTTGAAAATGGAGTGTTCATTACTAGCGAACAGAATCTCTTGGCTCTTTTAAGAATGATACAGCTGGCATGGTCGCAGGTGAAACAGGCTAGGAATCAGCAGGAGGTCTTTGATGAGGTGAATAAATTGCTCGACAGAGTGGGAGAGTTCGTCAAAAGATATGAGGACCTGGGAAAGAAAATAGAAAGTCTTCAAGTAAGCTATGAAGAGACTAGAAAGAAACTTTATACCGGAAACCAAAGTGTTGTCAAAACTGCAGGAAAACTTATTGATATGGGCGGCAAAAGCGAGAAACTTATAGCTAATTGTGGCGATATGTCGGTATGACGCTGATGGACATGAGAGAATGTTAATACGCATAGGTGCCATTTTATTGATAAAATCTATAAAAAAAGTGTGATTTGTAAATATACCTTAAATAATAAATAGTATATTTGCATATCACATTATTAATAATTACTAGAATATGGGAAGATTTTATTTGACTTTGTTGTTGAGTGTGCTGTTTTTGTTTAAATCAGCGACAGTAAATGCTCAGGAGAAACCTCTATGGTATGATGGTTATTATGATGAAACCTCGATTTCGTATTTGAAAGTGCTTGTCGGAACCTCAAATGGTAGCTATGATAATGCTCATGAAAATGCAATAAAACAATTGTTTAAGGATAATGTGCTTGATTCTGATGTGGAGATTAAGATGTATGGCGACATGTTCGACATCAAAAGCAATAATAATGTAAGAATAAAAGCTCGAGTAATAGCTGAATACCGCGAGATGATTGCTTACGAATATATTTGTCATATTTTGGTGCAGGTCGTTAAAGACCCTTCTTATGATTTTGACAAGGTTACAATTTCTGACGATTATCCATTCTCAGCGAGAGTGTTCCTTCCTGGTATGGCACAGATGCATAAAGGACAGTCAGCTAAAGGTATCGGCTTCATAGCTGGAGAGATTGTTTTTGTGGGAAGTTCTATAATGACTCATTCTATGATTAAATCTAATGTCAATAAGGCTTCGTCTACACATAATACATCATTGAAATATAAATATTTGAGAAATGCTAATATTTGTCAGACTGTTCGTAATGTGTCTATTGCCAGCGCAGCGGCTTTGTATCTTTGGAATGTCATTGATGGTATTGCTGCTAAAGGAAAAGAGACTGTTCATCTAGGACAGAATGGCGTTTCAGTATCACCATATGCTGATTTCAATTCAACAGGCATAGCGTTAAACTTTAAATTTTAAGTTATGAAAAAGATTCTTGCATTTGTGTTTTTGTTCTCATGCTTTTCATGTGATCCAATAGAATATGATATTTTTGGAACTATAGAAGGAACTGTTGTAGATAGCGAAACATTCGAACCTCTTGGTATGGCCTCTGTTGATCTTTCTCCTGGCAGTAAAAATGTCATTACATCTGACGATGGAAAATTTGTTTTTGCTGACTTAGACGCGCAGCAATATTCCCTTAGTGTTCACAAAAACGGTTATGAATCAAATATTAGGACTGTAAAGGTCTTGTCGGGAGAAATATCGACAATCGTGATAACAATAAAAAAAGTAAATGAATAATTATGAGACGATTGATATCTTTATTTGCGGCATTATTGATTTTTGCGTCTGTGTTTAATTCTTGTAAACCAGACCCAATAGAAGAGTTCGGCTCTATTTACGGTATAGTCACTGACAAAGCTACTGGCGAGCCTGTTAAGAACGCTAACGTGCAGCTGCGTCCTTCTGGTGAGACAACGCTTACAGGCACTGACGGACGTTATGAGTTCGTGGATTTGAAAAACGGAGAGTATTCTATAACAGTCTCAAAGACAGAATACACCGATTTGGTGGATGACTATGTGATAAAAGTCGAAGGAGCTAAGGCAATGCGCCGTGACGTACAGATAGAGAAGATTCCGGCTTTGTTGAAGATACTCGACTCAAACGGCAACGAAATAGAGGAACTCGACTTCGGCAGTATGCTGGATGACAATATCCGTATGTTCAGCATATTCAATAACAGCACTATGTCACTGCAATATCAGATTTATAAGACTGCATCATGGATTGTCGGCTTCAGCTCTGCAGAAGGCTCTATGAATCCAGGAGAGACAAGACCGATAGTGATTACAATAGATAGAACAAAATTGTCGCTCGGTGATAATGCTACAACAATCACAATAGTAACAAATAATGGAGGCAAACAGCTTGCTATAAAGGCCAACAAAGCTGGTGATGTTTCTACAAAAGATGCTATAAATGTAACGACTAGTTCGGCAACATTGCGTGGCGTAATCAATAAGCAGCTTGCCTATTCTGAAAAAGGTTTCTATTACGGAACTGATTCAAACGCATCAAACAAGAAAGTCGTTTCTGGAACTAATTCAGGCGAGTTTTCTTGCATTCTGACTGACCTTCAAGAAGGAACTACATATTGCTTCAAGGCGTATATGATAGTTGACGGAGAGAGTGTTGATGGTGAACTGAGATATTTTACAACAAATGTAGGCAATGGCGGTGAGCCTGATGAACCTGAAAATCCAGAAGCTTCACTTCCAACTGTAGTTACTGGTTCTGTTGGTGACATAACTACAGATTCTGCGCTTTGCGGTGGTGAGGTGACTTCTGATGGCGGAGCTGCTGTTACGGCTCGCGGAGTGTGCTGGAGCACGGCTCAGAATCCTAGTATCAATAGCAAGAAAACTGTTGACGGAAGCGGAATGGGATCGTATTCCTCACAGATAACAGGACTTTCAAGTAATACGACATATCATTATAGAGCGTATGCCACTAACAGCAAAGGAACAGCTTATGGTGAAGTGAAAAGCTTTACTACTGAAGAAATAACAATGACAGGTGAAATCAATGGCTATGAATACGTCGACTTAGGATTGCCAAGCGGTTTGAAATGGGCTACTTGCAATGTCGGAGCTACATCGCCAGAAATGTCAGGAGGATTTTATGCTTGGGGGGAATTGGAAACAAAGGATTACTACGGCGAAGATAATAGCTCTACATACGAAGTTGTGATGGAAGACATTTCTGGAGATCCTCAATACGATGTGGCAAGAGCAGAGTGGGGCTCTACATGGAGAATGCCTAAGGTCAATGAAATGAATGAGCTGATGAGCTACTGTACCTATGAAGAAATGGATATAAACGGTAGGGAGGTATATAAATTAACAAGTAAGATTAATGGTTGCAGCATAATCCTGCCGCGCGCGGGGTATAAAATATCCACCTACCATCATTATTATAATGCTACTGTGTGTTATTGGTCATCCACACCTTACCAAAGTAGTCTAAATAACAGAGCTTATGGAAAGGATGGCTATGGCTGTGGATCGTGTTCTACTCCTGAAAGATACATGGGCTTTACAATTCGTCCTGTTTCTAATTAATGAAATTTTAATGTGAATAATTGAAAAAATATGAGACGTTTGATATCTTTATTTTCAGCCTTATTGATTTTTGCGTCTGTGTTTAATTCTTGTAAACCAGACTCAATAGAAGAGCTCGGCTCTATTTACGGTATAGTCACTGACAAAGCTACTGGCGAGCCTGTTAAGAACGCTAACGTGCAGCTGCGTCCTTCTGGTGAGACAACGCTTACAGGCACTGACGGACGTTATGAGTTCGTGGATTTGAAAAACGGCGAATATTCTATAACAGTCTCAAAGACTGAATATACCGATCTGGTGGATGACTATGTTATAAAAGTTGAAGGAGCTAAGGCAATGCGCCGTGACGTACAGATAGAGAAGATTCCGGCATTATTGAAAATCCTCGACTCTAACGGCAACGAAATTGATGTGCTAGATTTCGGAAGCATGCAGGATGACAATACTCGTATGTTCAGTATTTTTAACAATAGCACGTCTGCCCTGGATTATGAAATATTTAAGACGGCAGCTTGGGTCGCTAGCCTTAGCTCTCAAGAAGGAAGATTACAGCCTGGCGCTACAAAATCCATTATAGTCGTTATAGACAGAGATATGCTAGTTGTAGGCAAGAATGTTACAACATTGAGTATATTGACTAATAATGGAGGAAAACAGCTTACGCTCAAAGCTAATAAATCTGATGGAAATGGGGAAGACCCTGAAGAGCCAGAAAATCCAGATGAACCAGATGAACCAAATGATCCGGAAGAGCCTGACGATCCTGATGAACCATACATTCCTGGTGCTATCAATATAAGCGTTGGTGGTGTTTCTTTTAAAATGATTGAAGTGGAAGGCGGGACATATATGATGGGCAATGATGGTGAAATAGGTGGTAACATCGATGAGACTCCTAAACACAGCGTGACATTGGATGCTTTTTATATTGGTGAGACGGAAGTCACACAGGAGCTGTGGAATGCAGTCATGGGATCTAATCCTAGTGTTTATGTTGGAAATAAAAAACCTGTCAATGCTGTAAATTGGAATCAATGTAATGAGTTTATTGATAAGCTGAACTATATGACAGGAAAGACATTTCGTATGCCGACTGAGGCCGAGTGGGAATATGCGGCTAAAGGTGGAAGACAGTCGAAAGGATATGAATATTCTGGAAGCAATAATGTTGGAAGTGTGGCCTGGTATGTGAATAACAGTAATTACGAACCTCAAGACGTGAAAGGTAAAATACCGAATGAACTTGGAATCTACGATATGAGTGGTAATGTGTTTGAATGGTGCTCTGACTGGTATGGAGGCTATAACAGTAGTGCGCAGACCAATCCTACTGGTCCAAATAGCGGAAATAATAAGGTTGTAAGAGGCGGTGCATTCTCTTATAATGACACATATTGCAGGGTGGCAAGACGTTTCAGCTGTAGCCCTAATTGGTGTGACTCATATCACGGACTTCGTCTGGTAATGGAGTGATTTTTTAAAGGCTACAAGAAGGCGCTGTTGCGGCGCCTTTTTTTATGTCTAAAGGCAAATGACAAAAAACTAAAGTTGAAACTTCAAAATGTAGCGAACTTCATTACCCAATTACAATAAAAAAAAGGAAACCGATTTCTCGATTTCCTTTTGTGAACTGGGCGGGAGTCGAACCCACAACCGCCTGATCCGTAGTCAGGGACTCTATCCAATTGAGCTACCAGTCCAACTGATTTCGAGTGCAAAGATACAGCTTTTTTTATATCTGTCAACACTAAAATGAACTTTTTTTTAAATATTTTTTAATTATTTTATAAATTGCTGATATTTAAATAAATACACTGTGTTAAAATGGTGTTTTTAGTAAATTTTATCAAAAAAACGCAATAAAATATTGGTTTTTACATAAAAATGACGATGAAAATATCACAAAATCTTTTATTAGCTCAAAAATACATAAGAATTATCATATGTTTTTTGCATAAAAAAGAGGCTGTCTAACAAGTTTTAGACGGCCTCCTACAGGTTTTATTGTCCCGCATGATTTTGTAGGGACGCATCGAATGCGTCCAAGTGCGGCGTCGAATGCATTCAAAAGCTATAAGGACACATTCGATGTGTCCCTACAGATTTTTTGTCCCACAAGATTTTGTAAGGCC